>NZ_JAJCXD010000023.1:0-26565 GCF_021056305.1 Actinokineospora sp. PR83 | reverse complement strand
GGCGGGCGGCGGGACCGCGACCGCGGGCGCCGACGACGCGGGCTGCCCGGACGCCGGTGGCGCGGACTGCCCGGGAGCGGGCTGGGCGGGGACGGGCTGGACGGGGACGGGCCCCGGCACGGGAGTGCCCGGGCCGACCGGGACCGGCGTGCCCGGGCCGACCGCGCCGGGCGTGGCGGAGTCCACCGGGGCCGGTGTGACCGAGTCGACCGGGGCCGGTGTGGTCGAGTCGACAGGGGCGGGGGCCACCGGGCCCGGTTCCGGCACGGGCATGGCGGGCGGGCCCGCGTCGGGCACCGGCATCGGCGGCGGGGTGCGGTCTCCGCCCAGGACCGCGGCCGGGGTCGCCAGGTCGCCGGTGAAGGCGCCGTCGGTCACGACCCCGTCGGCGGCCGGGAACGCGTTCTGCTCCTGCATGGTGGTGCTGTCCCCTGCCCTCTAGAGTCCGATTACCGGCGGTGATGCCTTCTTGTCGGTGAGCAAGAACGAGTCGTCGTCGCCGAACGGGTAGCGCCTGCGGTGCTCGCTCTCATCACCGCCCTGGCCCCCCGCCACACCGCCGCCCATGGGCATCCCGCCCATCCCGCCCAGGGCACCGCCCGCGTGCGCACCCGCACCGGCGCTCGCGGCGGCGGGGGCGCCGACGACCCCGCCGTTGCGGAACCCACCGGACGGCACCGCCTCCGTCGCCCCGACACCGGGCGACGGGGCCATCGGGGTGCGCGGCGCACCCGGACCGTCGCTGTCGTGCCCGACCGGGCCGGTGTAGCCGCCGAACGATCCCACGCCGCCGCCCCCGCCCACACCGCTGTTGGCCGGGGTGCGGTCGTTGGTGCCGGTACCCGGGGTGCGGGTGTCGGTGTAGCCCGCGGCGGAGGTGCTCGACGGTCCGCCGGTGAGGTCGTTCCAGCGGGCGGTCGGGTCGGTGGGCGCGGCGGGTGGGACCGTCGGCCCGACCGGCACCTGCTCCTGGGGGATGGATTCGGTGCGCGGGCGCACTGTGCTGCCGCGCTCCTCGAACTGCGGGGTGGCCTGGTCGATGCCGATGGCCGCGCCCTCGAACCGGCGCATCGCCTCCACCGCCACGGCCTTGAGGTTCGCCTGCTCCTGCTCGGCGGTGAACGCGCTCTCGGTGCCGGAGGCGACCCCGCTGACCGCGGCGGCGAGCGGACCGCCCGCCTGCTCGGCCAGCGCGGCGCTGTCGGCGGCCAGGGCGGGCGGCACGGCCGGGGTCTCCGGCAGTTGCGGCATGGCGTCCTGGGCGGCCTTGAGCGCGCCCGCGGCCTCCTGCACCGGGTCGCCGATCCGGTAGGCGGTCTCACCGAGGTCCGACACCCACTGGGCGTTGAGGGCGACGTCGGCGCGGGCCTGCTCGGCGGCGGCGCCGGACCAGTACTGCATCAGGTCCTCGAGGGCGGTGCTGAGCACGTCGGAGGCGTCGACGACCTCGTTGCCCGCGGCCCGCCAGTCGTCGGCGAGGCGTTCGAGCTGCGGGACGCTCGCCTTGTCGGCGACCATCGCCACCAGCTCCGCCAGGCTGAAGCTCTCCCAGGGCGTGCCGCCGGTGACGTAGACGTCGTCGGCGGGCGGCAGCGTCCCCGCGGGAACACCGCCGGTGGTGTCGGGTGTGCTGTCGGTGGTGCCTGCCGCGCCCTTCGCGGCGTCGGCGGCCTGCCCTGTTGCCATCGCACGAACTCCCCTCGGCGGTGTGGCCGCACCGCCGCTCCCCGTGGACCTCATGACGCGCGGACACCCCTGGGGCGCCCCCGAACGCTCGTTTCCGACCATCAAACTAGCGGGTTGGACGGACTCCGGGCACAAACCGTTCCCTTCCGCGCACGCGCTGCCCGCCGCGCCGCCATCGATACCCGATCGGACGTACCCTCGGGAAGTGCCCAGGGTGCTCGCGGTGTCCGACGAGATCGTCGCAGGGCTGTGGACCGCCGAGGTCCGCAGGCACGACGTCGACCTCGTGCTGGCCGCGGGCGACCTGCCGTTCGACTACCTGGAGTTCCTCTCCGACGCGCTGGACCGGCCGTGCGTGTTCGTCCCGGGCAACCACGACGCCGACCTCAGCGGCTACGTCCACTCCTCGGGCCTGTGGACGCGCGACGGGCTGCCCGTCCGCTACCCCGGACCGGCGGGCGCGGTGAACGCCGACGGCCGGGTGGTGGACGTCGCCGGGCTGCGCATCGCCGGGCTCGGCGGGTCCATCCGCTACAACGGCGGACCCAACCAGTGGACCGAGCGGCAGATGGCGCGCCGCTCCCGCCGGGTGCGCAGGCGGGCCCGGCTGCGCGGGCTGCGCGACGGCCGCCCGGTCGACGTGCTGCTCACCCACTCCCCGCCCCGCGGCTGCGGCGACCGCGACGACCCGCCGCACCGGGGGTTCGCGTGCCTGCACGACGCGGTGCGGGTGCTGCGGCCGGGGCTGCTGGTGCACGGGCACATCCACCCGCACGGTGAGCCGGTGCCCGACCGCGACATCGGCGGCACCCGCGTCGTCAACACCGTGGGGTACCGGATCCTGGACATCCCGGAGGGCCGACATGCCGCGTGACACCGGTTTCCCGACCGCCGACGCGGAGAACGACTTCCTGCGCATGCGCAGGCGCCAGGTGCTCTCCCGCCTGGGCGCCTGGCTGCGCCGGGAGCCCGACGACGTGAACATCATGCTTCCCTTCGAGGAGGTGGTGGCCGCGCTCGGCCGCGTCGGCGAGCGCAGGCTGGGCCTGCAGGTCGTCCGGCTCGACTCGATCATCGGCTCGGTGGACCGCACCCGGGACTTCGACCGCCGGTTCCGGCCGACCTCGGGCACGTCGCGGCAGCGGTGGGAGCGGCTGGCCCTGGCCCAGCGCCGGGGCGAGTCGACCCCGCCGATCGACGTCTTCCGCGTCGGCGACCTGCACTTCGTGGTCGACGGGCACCACCGGGTGTCGGTGGCGCACGCCCTCGGCCTGACCACGATCGACGCGTACGTGACCGAGATCGTCACCCGCGTCTCCGCCGCGGGCATCCGGTACCGGGGCGACCTGATCGTCAAGGACTACCGGCGCATCTTCCTCGACCGGGTGCCGCTGGACGGGGAAGCCCGGGCCGCCGTCAACCTGACCGACGGCTGGGACTACGCCGAGCTGTCGGAGGCCGTGGAGGCGTGGGGGTACCGGCTGATGCAGGACGAGCGGGTGTTCCTGGACCGGGCGACGGTGGCCCGGCGGTGGTACGAGGAGGAGTTCGTGCCGGTGGTGACCATGGTGCGGCAGGCCGGGTTGATCACCACGCAGACCGAGGCCGAGGCCTACCTGTGGGTGATCTGCGAGCGGTACCGGTTGATCCGCTCGCACACGTGGAACGACGAGGTGCTCACCTCTCTGCGGGCCCGGGTCTGATCGCGCGGTGGCGCATCACCACGCGAGCACGGCCCGGTCCAGCAATGTCTCCTGTGGACACACACCCTGCCGGGTCGCACCTGGGGCGGGAGGGCTGGGCCGCCCGCCTCACCAGACCTGGAAGGCGCGCACCAGGTATGGGGCCTCCGGCACGAAGGTCCCCCCGCCCGGGTAGGTGTCGAACTCGCCCTCCGTGGCGCACTCCCGGCTCTGGTACACCGTGACCTGCCTGCTGAGCAGGTTGGCGAAGGACCTGGCGGCCACGTCCGGCGGGAGCGGGGTGCACTGGCCGACCGTGGCGTCGGCGAGGGTGGCGCGGAGGAGATCACCGGAGTGGTCCACCTGGGACCACAGGCACAGTTCACCGCGCTCGCACCCGATTTCCGAGGCGGCGGTGGCGACGGTGGCCCCGCCGAGCGCGGTCAGGACGGCCAGGAGGGCGATGACGGCGGCGCGGATGCGGTTCTGCATGGCTGGAAACCCCTTGTCCCCGGGCCGCCCCGTTGGTCGGGGCGGCTCCGGGGACAAGGATCGGTCAGTTCCGGATTTCCGGCAAAAAGTTGTCCACAGGGGCTTGACTCACTCCGAGTAGGTCAGGTTGCGCCCGTCCCCCGGGTCGAACACCTGCAGCTTGTCGGCGTCGAACCACACCTGCGCCTCGGCGCCCTCGGCCGCGCCCGACGCGGCCGACAGGCGGGTCACGATCTGCGAGCCCGAGTCGCCGGTGTCGTGCGAGCCCGCGTCGGCCGCCAACTCGTCGAGCTCCGCCGAGGTCGCCGCGTCGCCCTCCAGGGTGAAGTAGGCGTACTTGTCCGACCCCATCGACTCCAGCACCTCCACCGTGGCGGTGAAGGTGCCGCCCCGGGTGCGCTCGGTGTCGTCGAGCAGGGTGGCGTCCTCGAAGTGCTCCGGGCGCAGGCCGATGATCACCTCGCGGGGGGCGTTCGCCGCCTCGACCAGGCCGCGGATGCGGCCGGTCAGCGGGAAGGCGCCCAGCGGGGTGTTGACCTCGCCGTTCTCCAGGGAGGCGGGCAGGAAGTTCATCGACGGGGAGCCGATGAAGCCCGCCACGAACAGGTTCTTCGGCTGCTCGTAGAGGAACTGCGGGGAGCCGATCTGCTGCACCAGCCCGCCGCGCATGACCACGACCCGGTCGCCGAGGGTCATGGCCTCGGTCTGGTCGTGGGTGACGTACACCGTGGTGGTGCCCAGGCGGCGCTGCAGCTTCGACACCGAGGTGCGCATCTGCACGCGGAGCTTGGCGTCCAGGTTGGACAGCGGCTCGTCCATCAGGAACGCCTTGGGGTTGCGCACGATCGCCCGCCCCATCGCGACCCGCTGGCGCTGGCCGCCGGAGAGGTTGCCAGGCTTGCGGTCGAGGTGCTGGGTCAGGTCGAGGACCTTGGCGGCCTCCTCGACCTTCTTGGTGACCGTGGCGTTGTCGACCTTGGCCAAGCGCAGCGGGAACGCCATGTTCTCCCGGACGCTCATGTGCGGGTACAGCGCGTAGGACTGGAACACCATGGCGATGTCGCGGTCCTTGGGGGCGCGCTCGTTGACCCGCTGCCCGTCGATGCGCAGCTCGCCCTCGGTGATGTCCTCCAGGCCCGCGATCATGTTGAGGGTGGTGGACTTCCCGCACCCGGACGGGCCGACGAGGATGATGAACTCCCCGTCGGCGATGGTGATGTCCACGTCGGACACCGCGAGGGCGCCGTCCGGGTAGCGCTTGGTGACCTTGTCCAGAACGATCTCTGCCATCAGCTCAGCCCTTCACGGCGCCGGAGGTGAGCCCCGCGACGATGCGGCGCTGGAAGAACAACACGAACAGGATGATCGGGACGGTGATCACGACGGCGGCCGCCGAGATGGTCCCGGTGGGGTCCTCGAACTGCGAGGACCCGGTGAAGAACGACAGTGCCGCGGGCACGGTGCGCGAAGCCTCCGTCGAGGTCAGCGAGATGGCGAACAGGAAGTCGTTCCAGCAGAAGATGAACACCAGGATGGCCGTGGTGAACACACCGGGGGCGGCCAGCGGGGCGATGACCCGGCGGAACGCCTGCGCCGGGGTGGCGCCGTCCATCTTCGCGGCCTTCTCCAGCTCCCACGGGATCTCGCGGAAGAACGCCGACAGGGTGTAGATCGCCAGCGGCAGCGCGAAGGTGATGTAGGGCAGGATCAGGCCGGGCCAGGTGTCGAACAGCCCGAGCGAGCGCTCCATCTCGAACAGCGGCGAGACCAGCGACACCTGCGGGAACATGGCGATCAGCAGCGACACCCCGACCAGGACCTGCTTGCCGGGGAAGTCGAGCCGGGCGATGGCGTAGGCGGCCATGGTGCCCAGTACCACCGCGATCACCGTGGCGATGATCGCGATGCCGATGGAGTTGGCCAGCGCCCGCAGGAACTCGCTGGTGCGGAAGATGTCGACGTAGTTCTGCAGCGTCCACGACCGGGGGATGAAGTTCCCGTCGGCGATGGTCTCCTTCGACTTCAGCGAAAGCGACACGATCCACAGCACCGGCACCAGCGCGTAGACCACCACGACGAAGTCGAGGAACGCCCAGCGGGCCTTGGTGCCGCGCTGGGAGGTGGCTCCGATGATGGCCATCAGCGCTTCCCCCCGTCGTCGCTGCCCGGCGCGGACGTGCCGAACACCTTGATGAACACGAACGCGATGACGGCGACCGCGAGGAAGATGAGCACCGACATGGTGGAGCCGATGCCCAGGTTCAACCCCTTGATGAGGTTGTTGTACGTCTGCATGGACACCGATCCGGTCTCCTGCGCCCCGTTGGTGAGCACGAAGATGTTGTCGAAGATGCGGAACGCGTCCAGGGTGCGGAACAGCAGCGCCACCAGGATCGCGGGCTTCATGACCGGCAGCATCACCTTGGTGAACCGCTGCCAGGCGGTCGCGCCGTCCATCGACGCGGCCTTGAGCAGGTCGTCCGGGACCAGGGCCAGCCCGGCCATCAGCAGCAGCGCCATGAACGGCACCGTCTTCCACACCTCGGCGAGGGTGATGATGGCCAGCGCGGGCACCCGCTGGGTGAGCAGGTCGGAGTCGGAGGCGAACAACTGCGCCAGGTAGCCGGTGTCCTTGGTCCAGGCGTAGCGCCAGGAGAACGCGGCCACGACGGTGACGATGCCGTACGGGATCAGCGCGACCGTGCGGACCAGGCCGCGGGCGACGAGCGTGCGGTGCATGATCAGTGCCAGGGCCATGCCCAGGACCAGTTCGATGACCACCGACACGACCGTGATCAGCGCGGTGACGCCGAACGCGGTCCACCAGTAGGAGTTGCCCAGCACGGTCGCGTAGTTCTCGAACCAGATGAACTCGCGCTGGTCCGGGAACCGCAGGTCGTAGCGCTGCAGCGACAGCCACAGCGAGTACAGCACCGGGTAGCCGGTGACGGCGACCATCACCAGCGCGGCGGGGGCGCACAGCCACAGCCCGAGCCTGCGCTCGGCCCGCTTGCCCTCGCTGACCACCTTCTTCTTGCCCTTGGCCGGGGCGGTGTCGGCCGCCGGCTCCTCGATCGCGTGGCTCACGGCAGCACTCCCTTGGAGTCGAGGGCGTCCTGCAGTTCCTCGCGCAGCCGCTGCGCGGTGGCCTGCGGGTCGATGGACGAGGGCGGGGAGAGGATGGTGGAGATCAGCGTGGACACGTTCTGGTAGGCCGGGGTGATCGGCCGCGGTGACGGCTTCTTCAGCTCGGCGAGGATGGTGTCGCGCATCGGGTACGGCTCGGCCATCTCCGGGTCGTCGTAGACCGACTCGATGGTGGGCGGGACGCCGGAGTTGATCGCGGAGTACTTCTGGTGCTCGGCGCTGCGCAGGCACTTGACCGCCTCGAACGCCTCCGGCTTGTGCCGGGAGTACTCGCTGACGGCCAGGTTGAACCCGCCGATGGTGGCGGTGCCGGTCTTGTCGGCGTCGACCGCGGGGTAGGGGGCCCACTTGAAGTGCTTGGCCAGCTCCGGGTTCGCCTTGCCCATGGCCGCGTACACGTAGGGCCAGTTGAGCATGAACGCCGACGTGCCCTTCTCGTACTCCAAGCGGATCGGGTCCTCCTTGGCGTTGGACAGCGAGGCGCTGGCCACCGGGGAGGTCGCCAGGTCCTTGAGCGCCTGCAACGCCTTGACCGCGCCGTCGTCGACGACGGCCCTGGTGCTGTCGTCGGAGAGGATCTTGCCGCCCGCGCCGCCGACGAGGGTGTTGAACTGGACCACCAGGCCCTCGTACTGGGCGCCGGTCAGCAGGACCGCGCTGGGCTTGTTCTCCGCCTTGAGCTTCTCGGCGGTGGACAGCATCTCCGACCACGTCTTGGGCGGGGTGGGCACCACGTCGTCGCGGTACCAGAGCAGCTGCACGTTGGTGTTCTTCGGCGCGGCGTAGAGCTTGTCCTTCCACCGCGCGGTCTCCAGCGGGCCCGCGAGCGTTCCCTGCTCCACATCGGACTTGTCCGCGCCGGTCCACTCGGCGATCCAGCCCGCCTCGGCGAACTCGGCCACCCAGGTGACGTCGAGGCCGAGCACGTCCATGTCGGTGTCGCCCGCGGCGAGGCGGCGCACCATCTGCTCGCGCTGGCCGTCGGCCTCGCGCGGCAGGGTGTTGAGCGCGATCGTGTAGCGCCCGCCCGCCGCCTGGTTGCACATGGCGACGACCTTGTCGAAGTTCTCCTCGGTCGAGTAGTAGACGTTCACGACGGTGCCCCCGCCGTCGGACCCGCACGCCGCCACTGCCGGGGACGCGACCAAGGCGGCGCTGAGCACCGCGATGAGGCGTCGTCCGCGGCGGCCGGGAATTCGATTCACCGTGCCCCTCCATTCCGACGGGCACGACGGGGACGGCTGCGCCGCGGAACAGGGCGACCCAGCACCTCGCCGTGCCACCGGCACGCGATCAGCGGTGGTCGCCCCGCGCACCGGGTGTGCTGAACGTAGGCCCGGTGATCACCGGCCGCAATTCGGTGGGCGAACGGCCTAACCGATGCCCCCGCCCGGCCCCATCGCCAGCTTGGCCAGCAGGTCGCGCCCCCGCTCGGCGTTGCGCGGCTGGGCGAGCACGTCGTAGCGGCCCGCGACGAGCTGGGTGGCGCTGGTGATCTCGCGCCCGCCGCGGCCGCGGGCGGTGGCGAACCCGACGGCGGCGAAGACGGTGCCGAACACCACCCCGGCCACCAGGCCGACGAGGATCGGCGCGAAGGACGCCTGCTGCTGGTTGAACAGGCCCAGCAGCAGCCCGACGAACAGGCCGAACCAGGCGCCGGACAGCGCGCCGGTGCCGAGCACCTTGGGCCAGCTCAGCCTGCCGATGACCCGCTCGACGAGCATCAGGTCCACCCCCACGATGGTCACCTCCTCGACCGGGAACTCGCTGGTCGCCAGGTGCTGCACCGCGCGGTGGGCCTCCTGGTAGGTGTCGTAGGAGCCGATCGGCCACCCGCTCGGCGGGGTCGGGACCTTGGGGAGACCCTGGTTCGCTCGTCCAGGGCCGGAGAACGCACCGGTCATGCCCCCAGTCTGCCAAGCCAGGATGAACGGTGCGAACCCGACAGCTGCGCTCTCAGCGGATACCCGCCCCGCTCCCCACCCCGACCCGCCCGCCGATCCCGCGATCCGCCCCGCTGCTCCGCCCGCCGATCCCGCGATGCACCCCGCCGATCGCGCGATGCACCCCGCCGCCGCGCCGAACCCCCACCAGTCAGAGCCCGCCCGCCCTGGGGGCTGACCGCCCTTTCCAGCGTATCGACCTCTGACCAGCGAAAACAAGGACGACCGCCAGCCTGTGGACAGCTCAGGGGGTTGTGGATGGACGTTTGCGGAGGTCGCCCACGACCAGCAGAGTGGACCCCGGGAGCAGACGACGACAGGCCACAACAGCAACGGGGCGACGGCCCAAGCCGTCGCCCCGCCCGGAAGAGGAGGAGAGGTGATCAGTTCCGCGACTTGTACTCGCGCAGCAGACCGCGGGAGATGATGGTCTTCTGGATCTCGCTGGTGCCCTCGCCGATGAGCAGGAACGGGGCCTCGCGCATGAGGCGCTCGATCTCGTACTCCTTGGAGTAGCCGTAGCCGCCGTGGATGCGGAAGGACTCCTGGGTGACCTCGGCGCAGTACTCGCTGGCGATCAGCTTGGCCATGCCCGCCTCGACGTCGTTGCGGGCGCCGGAGTCCTTGAGCCGGGCCGCGTTGACCATCATCAGGTGGGCGGCCTCGACCTTGGTGGCCATCTCGGCGAGCTTGAAGGCGATGGCCTGGTGCTCGGCGATGGCCTTGCCGAAGGTCTTGCGCTGCTGGGCGTACTCCACGGCCAGCTCGAACGCCCGGATCGCGATGCCGCAGGCGCGCGCGGCGACGTTGACCCGGCCGACCTCGACGCCGTCCATCATGTAGCTGAAGCCCTTGCCCGGGGCTTCACCCAGGACCTTGTCGGCACCGATCTTGAAGCCGTCGAACACGGCCTCGGTGGTGTCGACGCCCTTGTAGCCCATCTTGTCGATCTTGCCGGGGATGGTGAGGCCGGGAGCGACCTCGCCGAAGCCCTCGGTCTTGTCCACCAGGAAGGTGGTGAGGTTCTGGTGCGGCTTCTCCGCGCCCTCGTCGGTCTTGGCCAGCAGGGCGATGAGGTTGGAACTGCCGCCGTTGGTCAGCCACATCTTGGCGCCGTCGATGACGTACCCGTCGCCGTCCTTGCGCGCCCGCGTCTTGATGGCGGCGACGTCGGAGCCCAGGTCGGGCTCGGACATGGAGAACGACCCGCGGATCTCACCGGCGGCCATCTTGGGCAGGTAGTGCTGCTTCTGCGCCTCGGTGCCGTGCTGCTTGACCATGTGCGCCACGATGAAGTGGGTGTTGATCACGCCGGAGACGCTCATCCAGCCGCGGGCGATCTGCTCCACGACCAGGGCGTAGGTGAGCAGGGACTCACCGAGGCCGCCGTACTCCTCGGGGATGGTGAGCCCGAACAGGCCCATCTCCTTCATGCCCTCGACGATGTCCTTGGGGTACTCGTCCGCGTGCTCCAGCGCCTGGGCGTTCGGGATGATCTCCTTGTCCACGAAGTCCTTGACGGTGGACAGGATCTCCTGCTGAACGTCGGTCAAGCCTGCGGTCTGGGCGAGGCGGGCCATGCGAGCTCCCTGTCTGCGGTGACGTGGTTACCGGCCAGTATCCACCGCCCCGCACCGGTTCGCGCCATGGAAGTGGGAGGCGTCTCAGCGGTGCGGCTCAGCTCGCGCGCAGCTCCAGCGCGGTGCCGCAGTCCTTGCAGTCCTCGGCCAGCACGTAGACGTCGGCGCCGCAGTCGGCGCACTCGCGGAAGCTGCGGTCGAACAGGTCGTCGCGCTGCTTGCGGCGCCCGCCGAACACACCGAGGACGCCGCGGGACTCCGAAGGGAGGCTGTGTCTACCCATGTCGCACAGAAGACATCACAGGACGGCCATACGGCAACCCCCTCGCCGTGACCTGTGCGTTATGTCACCGCAACCTTTGCTGCTCCGTTACGTCCTTGACCTGCACCGTGACCGAAGCGTGACTATCGAAAGGGGTAACGGCTCGATGACGCTGCGATGTCTTGGCTGATCACCACGGGCTCTTGGCGGAGGGAATGCCACGAGCAGATCGTGAGCACTGCGGGCAGGCCGTGGGCACCGCGGGCAGGCCGACCACGCGGGAAAGAGCACGAGCCGCCCCCGCGGCGGCGGGAGCGGCTCGGACTCGGGCGGGATCAGCCGCGGTCGCGGATGGCGGCGGCGACGGAGAGGACCCGGCGGGCCTGGTCCACGTGCAGGTTCTCGATCATGCGGCCGTCGACGGTGACCACTCCCCTGCCCTCGGCGGTGGCGGCCTCGAACGCCTCGATGATCTTCTCCGAGCGGGCCACCTCCTCCTCCGACGGGGCGAAGACGCGGTTGCAGGTCTCCAGTTGGCCCGGGTGGATCAGGGTCTTGCCGTCGAAGCCGAACTGGCGGCCCTGGGTGCACTCGGCGGCGAAGCCCTCCAGGTCCTTCACGTCGTTGTAGACGCCGTCGAGGATGACCTTGCCGGTGGCGCGGGCGGCGAGCAGCGCCAGGGACAGGCCGCCGAGCAGGGGGGCGCGGCCGGGGACGTGCTCGGCCTGCAACTCCTTGGCCAGGTCGTTGGTGCCCATGACCAGGACCGTCAGCCGGTCGCTGGCGGCGGCGATGTCGTGCGCGCGCAGCATGGCGATGGGGGTCTCGACCATGGCCCAGATCGCGGTGCGGTCGGGGGCGCCCGCCGCCTCCAGGGACTTCTCGATCTCGTGCACCTCGGCGGCGGAGTTGACCTTGGGCACCACGATGGCGTCCGGGCCCGCCTCGGCGGCGGCGCGGACGTCGTCGGCGTGCCACTCGGTGTCCAGGCCGTTGACCCGGATGGTCACCTCGCGGCGGCCGTACTCGCCGGAGGCCGCGGCGGCGCAGACGCGGGCGCGGCCGTCGGCCTTGGCGTCCGGGGACACCGAGTCCTCCAGGTCGAGGATCAGCGCGTCGGCGTCGAGGGTCTTGGCCTTCTCCAGGGCGCGCTCGTTGGCGCCGGGCATGTAGAGGACGGAGCGGCGGGGGCGGTAAGCGGTCACTGGGCCAGGGCCTCCTTCGTCGCGGCCTCGTACGCGGCGGCCAGCTCGGGGTCGCGGGCCGACAGGGCGTCGGCCAGCTCGGCCACCACGCGGCACTGCTTCACTGTGGCGTCGTCCTGCATCTTGCCGTCGATCATGACCGCGCCGGTGCCGTCGCCCATGGCCTCGATGACCCGGCGGGCCCAGGCGACGTCCTCCGCCGACGGGGAGAAGACCTTCTTGGCGATGGCGATCTGCTTGGGGTGCAGGCTCCACGCGCCGACGCAGCCGAGCAGGAACGCGTTGCGGAACTGGTCCTCGCAGGCGACCACGTCGGCGATGTCGCCGAACGGGCCGTAGTACGGCAGGATCCCGGCCGCGGCGCAGGCGTCGACCATCCGCGCCACCGTGTAGTGCCACAGGTCCTGCTGGTAGGTGGCGCGACCGGTGGTCAGGTCGTCGCCGGTGGGGTCCTGGCGCACCAGGTAGCCGGGGTGGCCGCCGCCGACCCGGGTGGTCTTCATCCGGCGGCTGGCGGCGAGGTCGGCCGGGCCCAGCGAGATGCCCTGCATCCGCGGGCTGGCGGTGGCGATGTCCTCGACGTTCGCCACGCCGGAGGGGGTCTCCAGCAGCGCGTGCACCAGGATCGGGCGGGACACGTTCGCGCGGGCCTCGAGCTGGGCGAGCAGGCGGTCGACGTAGTGGATGTCCGCGGCGCTCTCCACCTTCGGCACCATGATCACGTCGAGCTTGTCGCCGATCTCGGTGACCAGGGTGATCAGGTCGTCGAGCACCCACGGGGAGTCGAGGCTGTTGATCCGCGTCCACAGCTGGGTGTCGCCGAAGTCGATGTCCCTGGCGATCCGCACCAGGCCCTCGCGGGCGGCCTCCTTGCGGTCGGCCCGGATGGCGTCCTCCAGGTTGCCCAGGACGACGTCGGCCTGCGCGGCCACGTCCGGCACCTTCGCGGCCATCTTCTCGTTGCTCGGGTCGAAGAAGTGGATCATGCGCGAGGGCCGGAACGGGATCTCCCGCACCGGCTCGGGCGCACCCACCGCGAGCGGGCGGAAGAAGTCCTTCGGTGAACGCATCGAGCCTCCGTTCGATCACGAGGTTAACCAGCCGGTAACCGCCTGGGAGTTGTAGTCGACCACGGCCGGTGGCGGACCGCCATTGTGGTGTCCATGACACGTGATCCCTTGGTCGTCCCGCCCGCGTTCGCCCGGCACCGGGTGTCCGAAGATGAGCAGGAGTGGGTGGCGGGGCTGCCCGCGCAGGCCGCGGCGGCGATGCGCCGGTGGGGCCTGACCGTCGACGGGGAGCCGCTGCACGGCTGGTGCGCCGTCGTGCTCCCGGTGCGCACCGCCGACGGTGTCCCGGCCATGTTGAAGATCACCTGGCCGCACCCCGAGGCCGAGCACGAGGCGCTGGCCCTGTCCACCTGGGACGGCGACGGCGCGGTCCGGCTGCTGGCCGCCGAGCCGTGGGAACTGCTGCTCGAACGGCTCGACCCGGCCCACTCCCTCGACGACGAGCCGCTCCCGGTGGCGTTGGAGGTGATCACCTCCCTGCTGCGCCGCCTGGACCGGCCCGCCCCGCCGCGGTTGCGCGCGCTGCGCGACGTGGCGGCCCGCTGGGTGCACGAGCTGCCCGAGGGGGACGCGCCTGCCGAACTGGTCGAGCAGGCCGTGGCCTACTGCGCGGAACTGGGCCCGCGCGCCGGGGACCGGCTGGTCAACGAGGACCTGCACTTCGAGAACGTGCTGCGCGGCGAGCGCGAACCGTGGCTGGTGATCGACCCGAAGCCGCTGGCGGGCGACCCCGAGTTCGGCCTGATCGCGCTGCTGTGGAACCGCTGGGAGGAGTCGGCGGTGCGCGACCGGCTGGCCGCGGTCGTCGACGCGGCGGGCCTCGACCACGACCTGGCCCGCCGCTGGACGTTCGTGCGGGCAGTGGAGAACTGGTCCGATCCGGACTCCGAGGACCCGGCGACCCCGACCGCCCCGGCGATCGCCCTGGCCCTGGCGTGAGCGGCGGACCGGGCCCGGCGCACCGCACCGGGTTCGCCGGATCGCCGTGCCACCGGGCGGCGCGGGAACCGGTGGGGGCTCCCGCCGACCCGCGTGGGCGCCGTGGGCTCCGCCACCGCACCGGCGCCCGGGCGGTGTGACCGGCCGCGGGCGACTAGCCTGGCCGGGTGGCCGGCAAGAGCAAGGTATTCGTGGCCCAGCTCCTGGGCCTGCCGGTCTTCGGACCGGACGGCGAGTCCATCGGCAAGCTCCGCGACCTGGTCGCCGGGCTGCGGACGGACGCGCAGCCCCCGCGCGTGCTGGGCGTGGTGGTGGAGCTGGCGACCCGGCGGCGGGTGTTCGTGCCCATGCTGCGGGTGACCTCGATCGACGCCAACGCCATCACCCTGTCCACCGGGTCGGTGAACATGCGGCACTTCACCCAGCGGCCCAACGAGGCGCTGGTGGTGGGGCAGTTGCTGGACGCACGCGTGCACGTGACCGCGACCGGCAGCCCGGCCGTGGTGGTGGACGTGGCGATGGAGCCGACCCGCACCCGCGACTGGGTCATCAACCGGGTGGCGATCCGCGAGCGCACCGGCAGGCTGGTGCGGCGCGGGCCGGTGCAGGTGGTCGACTGGTCGCAGGTGCGCGCGCCGGGGGTGCTGGAGCTGGCCGGGCACCCGCAGGCCGCGCACCAGCTCCTGGCGGTGTTCGACTCGATGCGGGCCGCCGACGTGGCGACCGCGCTGCAGGACCTGCCGTCGAAGCGGCGCTACGAGGTGGCCGACGCCCTCGACGACGAGCGGCTCGCCGACGTGCTCGCCGAACTGCCCGAGGACGACCAGATGGACCTGCTCAAGCACCTCGACGAGGAGCGCGGCGCGGACGTGCTCGGGGCGATGGACCCCGACGACGCCGCCGACCTGCTCGCCGAGCTGTCCGACCGGGACAAGGAGCGGTTCCTCGAACTCATGGAGCCCGCGGAGTCCGCCCCGGTCAAGCGGCTGCTGGAGTACTCCTCCGACACCGCGGGCGGGCTGATGACCCCGGAGCCGATCGTGCTCACCCCGGACTCGTCCATCGCCGAGGCGCTGGCGCGGGTGCGCAACCCGGACATCACCCCGGCGCTGGCCAGCATGGTGTTCGTCTGCCGCCCGCCCAGCGCCACCCCCACCGGCCGCTACCTGGGCTGCGTGCACATCCAGCGGCTGCTGCGCGAACCCCCGTTCGACCTGGTGGCGGGCGCGGTGGACAAGGAGCTGACCAGCCTGCGGCCGGACGCGTCGCTGCTGGAGGTCACCCGCTACTTCGCCAACTACAACCTGGTCTGCGCCCCGGTCGTCGACGACGAGGAGCACCTGCTCGGCGCGATCACCGTCGACGACGTGCTGGACCACCTGCTGCCCGAGGGCTGGCGGGAGCGGCAGTCGCGGCACACCGAGGTGGGCACCCGTGCCTGAGCCCACCTCCCGCAGGCGCCTCGACCAGCCGAGGGCCCCGCGCGGGTTCAAGCTGACGATCGACCCGGACACCTTCGGGCGGCTGTCGGAGAACCTGGCCCGGTTCCTGGGCACCGGGACGTTCCTGTTCTGGCAGACGCTGATCGTGATCACCTGGATCGTGCTGAACCTGGTGGCGGTGTCGCTGCAGTGGGACCCGTACCCGTTCATCCTGCTCAACCTGGCCTTCTCCACCCAGGCCGCGTACGCCGCGCCGCTGATCCTGCTCGCGCAGAACCGCCAGGACGACCGCGACCGGGTGTCGCTGGACGAGGACCGGGCGCGGGCCGCGCAGACCAAGGCCGACACCGAGTTCCTCGCCCGCGAGCTGGCGGCGCTGCGGATCGCGGTCGGCGAGGTGGCCACGCGCGACTACCTGCGCGGGGAGCTGGAGAAGTTGCGCTCGGACCTCAGCGGCGACATCAAGCGCAAGAAGCAGCGGCCGGAGCACTCGCGGGACGAGACGCGGCGCAACGAGGTCTCGCACTGACGCGTGCCGGGACGGGTGCGGTCGGAGCCGGGTCAGTCGGCGAGTTTGCCGCAGAGTTCGCCGAGGTAGGCGAGCTGCTCGGCGCTGAGGCGGGCCACGAAGTGCTCGGAGACCCCGGCCAGGTGGGTGCGGGAGGCGGTGCGCAGCACGTCGAGGCCGCGGGCGGTGAGGGTGGCGACCACGCCGCGGCCGTCGCCGGGGACGCGTTCGCGGGCGACCATGCCCGCGCGTTCCAGGCGGTCGACCAGGCGGGTGACACCGGAGCGCGAGAGCAGCACCGCGTCGGCCAGTTCGGCCATCCGCAGCCGGTGGTCGGGGGCCTCGGCGAGCTGGACCAGCACGTCGTAGCCGCCCAGGGACAACTGCTGCTCGGCGACCAGTTCGGCCTCCAGGACCCTGGTCACCCTGGCGTGCGCGCGCAGGAACGTGCGCCAGGCCTGCAACTCGGTCCGGGTGGGTCGCACGGACCTGTCCGGTGCGGTCACGGGCCCTCCTTTCCTGCGCGCGGTGTGACAAGGTTACGGACCGCGTCCGGGTCGTCGCACGGCGCCCTTGACAACGGTTGTGGCGCGTGCCATCCGCGCGGACCGCCCCGGCTACCCGCCCGTAGCATGGTCTGGTGACCACAACCGAGCAGGTTCCCAGCGTCGAGGCCGTGCGGAAGGCTCTGGCGGGCGTGCAGGACCCCGAGATCCACCGCCCGATCACCGACCTCGGCATGGTCAAGGACGTGACCGTGCACCCGGATGGCCGGGTCGACGTCGCCATCTACCTCACCGTGGCGGGCTGCCCGCTCCGCGACAAGATCACCAAGGACGTCACCGCGGCGGTGACCGCGCTGGGCGGGGTGCGGTCGGTCGCGGTCGAGCTGGACGTGATGAACGACGAGCAGCGCACCGCGCTGCGCAAGTCGCTGCGCGGCGACGCCGAGGAGCCGCGCATCCCGTTCGCCGAACCCGGCTCGCTGACCCGGGTGTACTGCGTCGCGTCCGGCAAGGGCGGGGTGGGCAAGTCCAGCGTCACGGTCAACCTGGCGGTGGCCATGGCCGCCAAGGGCATCAAGGTCGGCATCGTCGACGCCGACATCTACGGCCACTCGATCCCGCGCATGGTCGGCTCCCGCGAGAAGCCCACCAAGGTCGAGAAGATGATCCTGCCGCCGGAGGCCAACGGCGTGAAGGTCATCTCCATCGGCATGTTCACCCCGGGCAACACCCCGGTCGTCTGGCGCGGTCCAATGCTGCACCGCGCGCTGCAGCAGTTCCTCGCCGACGTGTTCTGGGGCGACCTGGACGTGCTGCTGCTGGACCTGCCCCCGGGCACCGGCGACATCGCCATCTCGGTGGCGCAGCTGATCCCGAACGCGGAGATCCTGGTCGTCACCACCCCGCAGCAGGCCGCGGCCGAGGTCGCCGAGCGGGCGGGCTCGATCGCGCTGCAGACCCGCCAGCGGATCGCGGGCGTCATCGAGAACATGTCCTGGCTGGAGATGCCCGACGGCACCCGGATGGACGTCTTCGGCTCCGGCGGCGGTCAGCTCGTGGCCGACTCGCTGTCGAAGGCCGTGGGCTCCACCGTGCCGCTGCTGGGTCAGGTCCCGCTGGACCCGCGCCTGCGCGAGGGCGGCGACGACGGCAAGCCCCTGGTGACCAGCACCCCGGACGCCCCGGCGGCGAAGGTCCTCACCGAGATCGCGGGCAAGCTGTCGGTCCGCGCCCGCGGGCTGGCGGGCCGGATGCTGTCGGTCTCCCCGGCCGGTCGCTGACCCGGCGCACCGCCCACGACCGGGCGGTGTCCTGCGAGCCGGGGTTGTGGTGGGGGTGCTTGGTCGTGTCCTTCAGCCGCCGGGAGTTTGTCGCTGGTGCCCAGTTGGGTAGCCGGGCCAGCGGTTGCGGGGGTGGTCGGCGGCTGCGCGTATTCGCTCACCCGGGCATTTGGTCGCCGGGCAGGGGGTTGTGGGCGGGTGGGCGGCTTTGAGTCGTGATCAGGTGCCGGGTCTGCTGGCGGCGGTCAGCCTGCCCGCCGCGGCCCGGCGCTCCCGGGCGTGGTCCAGCCGGTACTCGTCGAGGTGTGGGGCGGGGAAGCGGAGCGGACGCTCAGGTGGCATCGGGGTCGATCTTGGGCCGGTCGCCGGGCTTGGGCGGGTCGGCCGGGGGGCGCGGGGGTAGCTGGGGCTGGGTGTCGGCGTAGCCGTTGGGCTTGACGCCGTTGTCGCCGTCGCCGAAGAGGGTCTGGGTGACGATGGTCTTCGGGTCGAAGTTGCGCAGTTGCTGGAGGTCCTGGAGGGGTTTGCGCAGCTCGTCGAAGTCGGGGCCCAGTTCGTTCTTGAGCTGGTCGCGGGCGCCGGTGGCGTACTCGCGGACCTTGCGGATGGAGCGGCCCACCCAGGCCGCCGCGGCGGGGAGGCGTTCCGGGCCGAGGATGAACAGGCCCGCGATCCCCAGCACGAGGATCTCCGCCCAGCCGACGCTCTCGAACACCGCTCACCTCCTGCTGCCTGACTTGCTGCCCTGACCGCCAGAGTATCCGGTCAGTCCGACCGCAGGGTGACCTGAATGGTGAGTTCGCGCCCCTGCCGGGCCAACACGACGGGAACGGTGTCGCCGGGCCGGTGCTCGCGGACCGCGACGGTCAACTCGGCGGCGTTGCGGACCTGCCGGTCGCCGACCTTGCGGATCACGTCGCCCTCGGCGATGCCCGCCGCGGCCGCCGCGCCGCCGTCGGCGACGTTGACGACCTGGGCGCCCTCGGCGGTGTCGGCGGAGACCGACTTGACGTTGGCGCCGATGTCGGCGTGCTTGACCTGGCCGTCGCGGATGATGGTCTCGGCGATGCGCTTGGCGTCGTTGCCGGGGATGGCGAAGCCCAGGCCGATGGAGCCGGTGTTGCCGGTGCTGGAGCGGATGGCGGAGTTGATGCCGATCAGCGCCCCGGTCGCGTCGACCAGCGGGCCGCCGGAGTTGCCCTGGTTGATCGCCGCGTCGGTCTGGATGGCGTCGTAGGTGATGGGCGCCTCGCCGTTCTCCCCGCCCGCGACGACCGGGCGGTGCAGGGCGCTGACGATGCCCTGGGTGACCGTGTCGGACAGGCCCAGCGGGGAGCCGACGGCGATCACCGGGTCGCCGACCTGGAGCTTGTCGGAGTCGCCGAACTGCAGCACGGTCGGGTTGGTCACCGCGACCTTGATCACGGCCAGGTCGGTCTTGGGGTCGGTGCCCACGACCTTCGCCTCGGCCCGGGTGCCGTCGGTGAACACGGTGGTGATCGTGGACTCGGGGGTGGCGCGGCCCTCCAGGGTGACCACGTGCCAGTTGGTGAGGATGTAGCCGGAGCCGTCGATGAACACCCCGGAGCCGGTGCCACCGCCCTGCTCCATGCGCACCTCGATGGACACCACCGCGGGCCGCACCCTGGTCGCGATGTCGGACACGGACCCGACCGGGCGCTGCACCCCGGGCTCGACCTGGGCCAGGGTGACGTCGCTGGTCAACGCGTCGCCGCTACGGGCGACCGCCCAGCCGACCAGCCCGCCCGCCGCCCCGATCACCAGGGCGACCACACCGAGCAGGGCGAGCGCGATGGGCTTGACCCGCCTGCCGAAGAGCACGTCGGGCAGGCTCAGCAGCCTGCCGGTGCCCTGGGCGGACCCGGCGGCGGGCTCGTCGTCGTCCTTGGGCACCGCGGGCGGGCCGATGACCGCGCCCGCGGCCGGGTCGCGCCACGGGTCGGCGTCCTCGCTCCACAGGTGGCCCTCGTCGCCCGCGTCCCCGCCGGGGGGTCGCTGCAACCGCACCCCGGTGTCGGCGGGTGTGCGGCCGAACGCGCTCGCCAGCGCGTCCGGGGTCGGCGGCGCGCTCGGCAGCCCCCCGAGCGGCGGGCGGGCCGCGGCGTGGGGTGAGAAGGCGCCGGTGACCCCGGCGGGCCGCCCGAACGCGGCCGCCGACGAGGGATCCACCGCGGGCCGCTCCAGCGGCCTGGGTCCGATCCGCTGCTCGGGGTCGGGGTTCTGCTGAGTCATCGTCCACCACGGTGCCGCAACGACGGTGAAATGGGCGTGCGGAACCGCGCGGGAAGCGGTTACGCACGAAGAGAACCGCCCCCGGCGGGGGCGGTTCCGGTGGGTCTTGCGGTCAGCGGGCGGCGACGAGGCCGAACGAGGGGGCCTGGTCGGCCACGACCGGGCGGGTGCCGACGAAGCCGACCGGTTCGATGTCGCCCGCGGTCGGGTACGGCTCCGCGGCACCGGGGACCGGGCCGCCACCGGTGTTGACCAGCGCGAGCGCGCCGAGCACCAGGCCGGAGACGACCACACCGGCACCCTGGGCGGCGCGGCGGCCGGGCCTGCGGCCCAGGACGGCGCTGCCCTCGCCCAGGCGCGGCGAGGACCCCAGCGGGGTGGCGGTGCCGAACGCGGCGACGGCCTCGGGGCGCTGGATGGCAACGAGCTGGCCGTCGTCGGTGACCGCGAGGTTGTCCGGGGCGCCGGGGAGGTCGACCTCCTGCGGGATGGCCCGCAGCGAGGCGAGGAACCCCGCGGACATGCTGGGCACGTCTGCCGCGCGGACCGCCGAGCGGGCCTGCCGCTGGGCGGTGACCTCGGCGGCGCACCACGGGCAGCGGGCCAGGTGCGCGGTCGCGCGGTCGTGCGGGGCGCGGCCGAGTTCACCGTCGACGAAGGCCACCACGGCGTCGGGCATGAGGTGCTGGTCGGGCAGCCCCAGGCTCTCGAACGTCATAGCGCGGCCTCCCGTGCGAGTTCCCGGCGCCGCTCCAGCGACGCGCGCAGGGCCTGGCGGCCCCGGTGGATCCTGCTGCGGACAGTACCCAGCTTCACCCCGAGGGTGGCGCCGATCTCCTCGTAGGACAGGCCCTCCACGTCGCAGAGCACGACGGCGGCGCGGAACTCCGGGGGCAGCTCGTCCAGCGCGGCCTGCAGGTCCGGGTCGAGGTGG
Organism: Actinokineospora sp. PR83; assembly: GCF_021056305.1. Classification (NCBI taxonomy): domain Bacteria; kingdom Bacillati; phylum Actinomycetota; class Actinomycetes; order Pseudonocardiales; family Pseudonocardiaceae; genus Actinokineospora; species Actinokineospora sp. PR83. Next base: position 5,636 of record NZ_JAJCXD010000023.1, on the reverse strand, counting down.
GTCTCGCCGTAGACCTGCTCCGGGCTCGGGTCGTCCCCGGCGAGGCGGTCGGTGTCCTCGGGCAGGGCCTCCATCCGCAGCCGGGAGCGGCGGCGGGCCATGTCGAGGAACAGGTTGGTGGTGATGCGGTGCAGCCAGCCCTCGAAGGTGCCGGGCTTGTAGGACGCCAGCGAGCGGAACACCCGGATGAAGGTCTCCTGGGTGAGGTCCTCGGCGTCGTGGGCGTTGCCGGTCAGGCGGTAGGCGAGCCGGTAGACGCGGTCGGCGTGCTCGCGCACGACCTCGTCCCACGACGGCGGCGTCCAGGCCGTCTCCTCGATCTCCACCGGCCTCGGCTCGGCGGTCTGGGTGGCGGGGATACGCACCTCCTGCACAGGGTCCTTCGCCGTCTCCCGGATAACGTCCGCGCGTCCCATGGTGTTCCCCCGCTCCCGGGTCAGACCCGTCCCAGCCATGCCGTCCACTCTGGGGTACCCCCATGTGGCCATGGTGAGAGCCTGCTGAGATGAGCCTGAGAAAACGTTCAGGGGGTGACCTTCCGGTCGAGTTCACCCGTTTTCCCCATCGGCGGCGCTAACCTCCGTTCCCGTGGGACGGGAATCGCCCGCCGTGGACCCGGCGGACCTGAGCGGGTACGTCGACGGCTTCCTGGCCGAAGACGACGCGCTGGCGTCGGCGCGGGCCACCGCGCTGCGGCTGGGGTCGGTCCCGGTCAGCCCGAGCAGCGGGGCGGCGCTGCGGTTCCTGGCCAGTGTGCTGCGCGCGAAGGCCGTTGTCGAGGTGGGCACCGGTCTGGGGGTCAGCGGTCTGTACCTGCTGCGCGGGATGGCCCCGGACGGGGTCCTCACCTCGATCGACCTCGACCCCGAGCACCAGGCCCTGGCCAAGCGCACCTTCACCGCGGCGGGCGTCGCCCCCGGCCGCACCCGGCTGATCATGGGCCGCGCCCTCGACGTGCTGCCCCGGCTGACCGACGGCGGCTACGACCTGCTGTTCATCGACGCGTCCAAGCCCGAGTACCCCGAGTACCACCAGCAGGGCGTGCGCCTGCTGCGGCCCGGCGGCGTGCTGGCGTTCGACAACATCCTGTGGCAGGGCCGGGTGGCCGACCCCACCCGCCGCGACCCGGACACCCAGGGGATGCGCGAGGCCGCCAGGGCGATCCGCGAGGACGACCGGCTGGTGCCGATGCTGCTGCCGGTGGGCGAGGGCCTGCTGGTCGCGGCCAAGGTCTAGGCGGGTCCGCGCGGGTCCGGAGATCACCCGGGCGGGTCAGTCGGCGTGGGTGCCCTTGCCCAGGACGACGATGCCGCTGCCGCTCACGGTGTACCGGGCGCGGTCCGCTTCCGGGTCGACACCGACGTGGACGCCGTCACCGACGGTGACGTTCTTGTCGAGGATGGCCCGGCGCACCACCGCGCCCTTGCCGACCCGCACCCCCGGGAGCAGGACGCTGCCCTCCACGACCGCGCCGTCCTCGATGACCACGTCGGAGCTGATGACCGAGCCGGTCACCCGAGCGCCGGAGACGATGGTGCCGGGGCCGATCATCGACTCCTGGGCCAGGCCCTGGTTGACGAACTTCGCCGGGGGCAGCGGCGGGGTGGCGGTGCGGATGGGCCACTGCTGGTTGTAGAGGTTGAACACCGGGTGCACCGACACCAGGTCCATGTGCGCGTCGTAGTAGGCGTCCAGGGTGCCGACGTCGCGCCAGTAGCCGCGGTCGCGCTCGGTCTCGCCGGGGACCTCGTTGTCGGCGAAGTCGTACACCCACGCCGAGCCCCGGTCGACGAGCATCGGGATGATGTCGCCGCCCATGTCGTGCAGGGAGTCCTTGTCGGCGGCGTCGGCCTTGAGCGCGTCGAGCAGGGCCGCGGTGGAGAACAGGTAGTTGCCCATGGAGGCGAACGTCACGTCCGGGTCGTCGGGGACCGCGGGCGGGTCGGCGGGCTTCTCCAGGAACCGGGTGATGCGGCCGGTGGCGTCGGAGTCGATGCAGCCGAAGGCGCGCGCCTCCTGGCGCGGCACCCGGATGCCCGCGACGGTGACCCCCGCGCCGGTGGCGATGTGGCGGTCCAGCATCTGCGCCGGGTCCATCCGGTAGACGTGGTCGGCGCCGAAGACCGCGATGTAGTCGGGCCGCTCGTCGTGCACCAGGTTCAGCGACTGGAAGATCGCGTCGGCGCTGCCGGTGTACCAGCGCGGGCCCAGGCGCTGCTGGGCCGGGACCGGGGTGACGTACTGGCCGAGGATGTTCGACAGCCGCCAGGTGGTGGAGATGTGCCGGTCCAGCGAGTGCGACTTGTACTGGGTGAGCACGCACAGCCGGTGGAACCCGGCGTTCACCAGGTTCGACAGGACGAAGTCGACGAGGCGGTAGTTCCCGGCGAACGGCACAGCGGGCTTCGCGCGGTCGGCGGTCAAGGGCCAGAGCCGCTTTCCCTCACCGCCCGCCAACACGATCCCGAGTACCCGCGGCTGGCCCTTCACGTCCTGACCCTAACCGGCTCACCCAGTGGTGTGCCACACGTGATCGGCTTGTGTGGTCCCGCGTTCACCCGTGCGCCGCAGTGCGTTCCCCCGCCGCCGTGCGGCTACCGTGTCCCGCGTGCGCATAGGACTGCTGACGAGGGAATACCCACCGGAGGTCTACGGCGGGGCGGGCGTGCACGTGGCGTTCCTGGTGCCGCGGCTGCGGGAACTGCTCGACGTGGACGTGCACTGCTTCGGCGGACCGCGCTCCGACGCGACGGCGCACAACCCGGCCGCCGGGCTGGAGCACGCGAACGCGGCGCTGCGCACGCTGTCGGCGGACCTGTCGATCACCGCGGCGGTGGACAAGGTCGACCTGGTCCACTCGCACACCTGGTACGCGAACATGGCAGGCCAGCTCGCCCAGGTGCTGCACGGCATCCCGCACGTGGTGACCGCCCACTCGCTGGAGCCGCGCAGGCCGTGGAAGGCCGAGCAGCTCGGCGGCGGCTACCGGCTGTCCTCGTGGGTGGAGAAGACCGCCTACGAGTCGGCGGACGCGGTGATCGCCGTCAGCGCGGGGATGCGCGCCGACGTGCTCGACTGCTACCCGGCGCTGGACCCGGCCAGGGTGCACGTGGTGCGCAACGGCATCGACTCCACCGCCTACCGCCCGGTCACCGAGACCGACGCGCTGCGCGCGCACGGCATCGACCCTGGCAGGCCGATCGTGCTGTTCGTGGGCAGGATCACCCGGCAGAAGGGGGTGGGGCACCTGGTGGCCGCCGCCCACCACATCGACCCGGACGCGCAGGTCGTGCTGTGCGCGGGCGCCCCGGACACCCCGGAGATCGCCGAGGAGACCCGGGTGGCGGTCGCGGAGCTGGCGTCGGCCCGGCCCGGGGTGTTCTGGATCCAGAAGATGCTGCAACCCGCCGAGGTGCGCCAACTGCTGAGCCGGGCGGCGGTGTTCGTGTGCCCTTCGGTGTACGAGCCGCTGGGCATCGTGAACCTGGAGGCGATGGCGTGCGCGACCGCCGTGGTCGCCTCGGACGTCGGCGGCATCCCGGAGGTCGTCGTGGACGGCGAGACGGGCCTGCTGGTGCACTACGACGAGGCGGACCCGTCGGCGTTCCGCAGCGGGCTGGCGGACGCGGTCAACGAGGTGCTGGCCGACCCGGGGCGCGCGGCGGCGATGGGTGCGGCGGGCCGGGAGCGGGCCGTGCGGGACTTCTCCTGGGCGTCGGTGGCCGAGCAGACGGTGGCCGTGTACGAGGCGGCGCGGGCGGCGCACGGGGGCTGATCCGAACGTCACACCCGGGCTGAGAGCGTGGTCAGCACCGGGCTCGTAGGGTGGTGGCGTGCACGTTCACCTGGGCAAACCGGCGTTCTCCCGGTACTCGGTGGCGTCGCTGCTGGCCACCGGGATCAGCCAGCTCGTGCTGTTCGGGCTGTACGCGTGGGGCGGGGTGGGTGCTCTCCCGGCGAGCGTGATCGCGTTCGCGGTGGGGGCGGTGCCGCACTTCGTGCTGGTGCGCTGGTGGGCGTGGGGGCAGCGCGGGGTGCCGCGGCTGACCGGGCAGGTCGTCGGCTACCTGGTGACGACCGTGGTCGGCGGGCTGGTGTCGGTGGTGCTGACCGCGGGGGTGGACTGGCTGGTGGAGCCGCTGCTCGCCGACCGCGGGGTGCGGACGCTGGTGCTGAACGTGACGTACGCGCTCAGCGGGTTGCCGGTGTTCCTGGCGAAGTACGCGGTGCTGGACCGGGTGTTCGCCGGACCGGAGGCCCCCGGGGCCGCGGCGCTGCCGTCGGAGCCGCTGGCGGGTCGGGCGTGACCCCGCCGGGTCAGCCCTTCGCCGCGTAGGAGTCGACGAACTCGACCAGGGTGCGGGCGGCGAAGCCGGTGGCGCCGGGGACGACGTCGTCGTAGGAGCGGTCCGCCCTGGCCGGGCCCGCGATGTCCAGGTGCGCCCAGGGCAGGCCCGCGGTGAACTCGCGCAGGAACAGGGCCGCGGTGATGCCGCCCGGCCCCGGCGGGCACTGCCGGACGTCGGCGATGTCGCTGGGGACGTGCTCGGCCCACTCGTCGAGCAGCGGCATCCGCCACCACGACTCGCCCGCCCGCGCCCCCGCCTCGACCACCCGGTCGGCCAGGGCCGCGGAGTCGGCGAACAGGCCGCCGGTGCGCAGGCCCAGGGAGATCTTCATGGCGCCGGTGAGGGTGGCCACGTCGACCAGGACGTCGGCACCGAGTTCGGCGGCGGCGTAGGCCAGGGCGTCGGCGAGGACCATCCGGCCCTCGGCGTCGGTGTTGGTCACCTCGGTGGTGCGGCCGCCGTAGTGGCGGACGACGTCACCGGGGCGGTAGGCGGAACCGGAGACGTGGTTCTCCGCGCACGGCACCAGCGCGGTCACCCGGACCGGCAGGCCCAGGCGGGCCACGGCGATCATCGCCGCGATGACGGCGGCACCGCCGGACATGTCGGTGCGCATCAGGTGCATCCCGTCGGCGGGCTTGATCGAGATGCCGCCGGTGTCGAAGGTGATGCCCTTGCCGACCAGGACCAGGTGCGGGCCCTCGGCGCCCGAGGGGGCCCAGGTGAGGTGCAGCAGCCGGGGCGGTCGCTCGGACCCGCCGCCGACCGCGATGACCCCGCCGAAGCCGTGCTCGGCCAGCCACTTCTCGTCGCGGACCACCGCCCCCAGGCCGGGCACCTTCCCGGCCGCCCTGGCCGCCGTGCGGGCCAGCCACGCCGGGTCCTTGACGTTGGACGGGGTGTTGGCCAGGTCGCGGGCGTAGGCGGTGGCCGCCGCGAGCGCGGTGGCCCGGGTGACCGCCGCCGCCACCTCGGTGCGGCGGTCCGGTTCGGACACCACCAGCCGCGCGGTGCGCAGCCGCGGCTTGGGCTCCTCGCCGGTGACCCGGAACCGGTAACCGCCCAGCGACAGCCCCCTGGCGAACTGGGCGGCCTCCTCCGGTCCGGCGTCCGGCGGCAGCACGAGGGCCACCCCCGGCCGCCCGGTCCCGCGCCCGCTGTCGGTGTCCGCCGCCGCCCGCGCGTCCACGGCGCGGACCAGTGCCGCGCCCGCCGCCCGCCAGTCCGCCGCGGTCCCCTCGCCCACCCCGAGCACCCAGGCCGCCGCCGCGTCGGCGGGGCCGGGCT
>NZ_JAJCXD010000022.1:0-40633 GCF_021056305.1 Actinokineospora sp. PR83 | reverse complement strand
GGGTTGGGGGCGGGTGGGGTGGTGCGGGCCGACTGCCTCGGGGGGTTGATCCGGTGTGCGGCGGGGCGGTACGCGGAGGCGGTCGGTGTGTTGGCGGTGGCTGTGGCGGGGCTGGCGGGGGAGCCGCGGTGGCGGGCGAACGCGTTGGTGGGGTTGGGGGTGGCGGCGGGGCACCTGGGGCGGTTCGCCGAGGCGGATCGGGCGTTGGCGGAGGCCGGGGAGGTCTACGCCGGGATCGGGGAGGTGGAGCGGGCCGCCACCTGCGTGCACAACCGGGGGTTTCTCGCCGCCGAGGCGGGGGAGCACGCGCGGGCCGTGGAGCACTACGCGGCCTCCGGGGTTGATGAGGGGCGGTGGCCGGAGGTGTTGGTCGATCGTGCCCGGTCGGAGTTGGCCCTGGGGTTGGTGCGCACCGCTGATGCCACTCTGGCCAGGGCGGAGGTGTTGTTGGCCGCCGCGGGGCGGGCGCCCGCGTTCGCGGAGGCGTTGCTGGCTCGGGCCGAGCACGCCTTGGGCAGCGGGGACCGGGAGACGGCCGCTCGGACGGCCACCAGGGCCGCCGCGCTGTTCCGGGACCACCGGCTGCCCGAACTGGGTGCCCGGGCAGGCGAACTGGCCCGGCGGGCGGTTCGGGTCGACGCGCCTGCCCGCCTGGAACGGGCCAGGTCCGCTCTCACCGGGGCGAGCACGGCGCGGGACCTGCACGTGCGCAACGAACGGTTGCTGGCCCTGCACACCGGTGACGACGCCGAGCCCGCGCCGCTCGACGACCCCGCGCTGGTGGTCCTCATCGACCGGGGCGGCACCCTGCTCGCGCTGTCCACGGCAGGTCTGCGGGAGGTCGGTGACACCGCTCGCATCACCGAAGCCGCCCGAGCCTTCCACCGGCACGCCGTCCTCGCCGAACACTCCGCGAGCGGGGAGGCCCCCGCCGAGCTGTCCGCTCCCGGCTTGCTGGGCGCCGGGCTGTTCCCCGCCTGCCAGCCCGCCCCCGGCCTGCCCACCGCCGACCAGGCCATCCCCGGCCAGCCCACCCCCAACCAAACCGCCGGGCTGTTCCCCACCGGCCTGCCCGACCATGGCCTTTTCGCCTCCGCCCTGCCCACCCTCGGCCTGTCCGCCACCGGTTTGCCCCCTACCGGCCTCCCCGTCTCGGGCGTGCCGGACGTCGGGTTGTCCCCCGCCAGTCGGGCCGCCGTCGAGTTCGCTCGGTTGTTGGGGCTGCCCGCCGGCCGGCGCACCGTGGTCGTTCCCACGCCCGCCCTGGCGGGGTTGCCGTGGGGGCTGCTGCCGGGTGCCACCACCGTCGCCCCCTCGGTGGCCGCCCACCGCCGCGCCAAGGCCGCTCCCGAGCCCACCGGGCCGTACCTGTGGATCGCCGGTCCGGGGCTCGCCCACGCCGTTCCCGAGGTGACCGCGCTGCACCGCGCCCACGGCGGCACACTGCTCGTCGAGCCCACCGTCGACGCCGCTCGGGAGGCCATCGGGCGGGCGGGGTGGGTGCACGTCGCCGCGCACGGGCACCACCGGGCCGGGGCGCCCGGGATCGACCTGGGGGACGGGACGTTGCACCCGCACCACCTCGGTGGGCTTCGGCGGGGGCCTGGGCGGGTGGTGCTGGCGGCGTGCGAGGTGGGGCACCCCTACGGGTTTCCGCTGGCCTTCCTCCGGTTGGGGGCCAGGGCGGTGGTGGGGAGTCCGATCGCGGTCAGGGACCGGGGTGGGCGCGGGCCCGGGCCGCTGGGGGTGGTGGGGGCGTGAGGCGGGCGATCTCGGCGGCGACCCGGGGGGCGGCGAAGGAGGTGCCGCTCCAGCGGGCCGCGCCGAAGGTGCGGGTTCCCCCGACGAGGCGGACGTGGCTGCTGAGGACGTCCACGCCGGGGGCGTGGCGGTCGACCCAGGGGCCGCGGTTGGTGAAGGGGGCGGGCGAGCCGTCGAGCGCCGAGGCGCCGACCGCGACCACGCCGGGGAGTGCGGCGGGCCAGAACGGGCGGGTGGTTCCGGTGTTGCCCGCCGCGGCGACGATCGTGGTGGTGGGGAAGCGGGTCAGCTCGTCCGCGAGGACCGGGGGGCAGCGGTCGTCGGCGGTGTGGCAGCCCGCGGTGAGGACGATGACGTGGGGGTGGGGGCGCGTCGACTCGTGGTGGAGGGCGGTGGCGAGGGTTCGGTCGTCGGTCAGGCCCCGGGGGGTGAGGACCCGGTGGGCTCGGATGGTGACCCCGGGGGCGTGGCGCAGGAGGACGCCCGCGACGAAGGTGCCGTGGCCCGCCTGGCGGTCGGCGTGGCCGTCGGCGTCCCCGTCGAGGAGTTCGGTGGTGGTGGGGTCGAACCAGGGGCGGTCGGCGAACCAGGGGTGCGGGTCGAGGCCGGTGTCGAACAGGGTGACCGTGACCGGTGGCGCCCAGGTCTCCCGCGGCGGTGGCGGGGGTGGGTCGGCCGGGGTGGGGACGGCACCGGTGCCGTGCAGGACCGGGGTGCCGACGAGGTGGACGTGGTTGGCCGCGACCGGAACCCGCTCGGCCACGTCGGCGGCTATCCGCACGCAGTCGGCGGCGACCGGCGGGCGCAACCGGATCAGGCCCGGACCGTCGGTTTCGACGGTGTCGACCCACTTCCGCAAAATGCGAGCGGCATCTTCCACCCGCGCCCTCGGAACGAGGAGCTGACCGGTTCGGACGAGGCACTGGGCGGGTCCGCCCGGGTCGTGCACCGTGAGGCCGCTGAGCCGTTCGGCCAGCTCGGGGAGGGCGTCCGGGTGCTGTGAGTACACAACGGACACCCTGCCGCCACCGCGGTCCCCCCGCACGGAAGGCGCCACGACGTCACCCGGACCGGTGATCTCCACTGTCGGTGATCATCGTCTCCATTCGGCCCACCGAGGCGGGGCGTTCACCGTCTTTCCGGGTGGAACACACGCCACTAAGGTGCAAAAGGGAGGACCGGTGCTGGATAGTGGCCAGGTCGCACCGATCGGGCGGGGCCGGTTCGACGTCGGGCGACGAGTTGCGGATGGTGGTGACGGCGGTGAGCGGTTCCCGAGCTCCCTCCCGCACCCTGCTGCGCCTGGTCGTGACCGGGGCGTTGGCGCTCATCGGCTGGCTCGCGCTGGCCGTTTCCGCGTCCGCGCAGACCGCCTACGAGCCCCCCGCCCCCGAACAGTCCCCGAGCGACCAGTACGACGGCTCCGCCGCGCTGTTCGGCCTGCTGGACGGCACGCTCGACCAGGTCACGACGGTGCTCAACACCACGCTCAGCACCGTGACGGGGGTCGTCCACACGGTCACCGAGACCGCGAACCAACTGGTCGCGCCGGTGCTGGACTTCTCCCCGCCCGCCCCGGTCGTCCTCCCTTCCTTACCGCCACCGCCGACCCTCCCGCCACCGCCGACCTTCTCGCCGCCGGTCGTGCCGCCGTTCACCCCGCCGTTCGCGCTCCCGGTCCCGGAGGCACCCGCGCCGCAGGTCCCGACCGCGCCCACCCCCGTCACCACCCCGGCCCCGGCCCCGGCCACCCTCCCGCAGGCCCCCGCCGCCGTCACCGCCGCTGCCGCTGAGTCCCCGCGCAGGCACGACCAGGCGCACGTCCGGGTCGACCGCAGGTCCGACCGGGTGCCCGCCGCGGCCACGGCGCCCGCCCAGGCCGAGCCGGTCGAGGCCACCGCGCTGACCGGGTCCGGTCAGGCGCCCCAGCAGCCGTTCTCCCCCAGCGCCCCGGCCGCGCCCGCCGCCACCCCCTCGGGTCACGACCTGAGCGGTCAGGCCCGCGGTGGCGCCCCGCAGGGCGTGCTGTCCACGCGCACCGGCGCCGCGCCGCCGACCTTCGCCGTCACCGTCGACGACCGGGTGTTCGCGCAGCCGGGCCGGGTGGCCGGGCTGCCCGCCTCGACACCCGACTGACACCCGGGTCCCGCGGGACCGGTCTGTCCGCTGCCGCCGACCGTTCGGGTCGGCCGCTCCCCCAGGTATCGCCCGAGACACCCGGCGGTCCTGGAGATCCCCCCGAGGAACCAGACGTCCCGATCGGCCGACCGCGCCCGGCCGACTCGGGGACTGGCCCCGGCGCCGCGATGCCCCCGCGGCGCCGGGGTCCCACCCTCGGTCGCCCGCCCGATCGGCACAACGAGGGGCTGTGCCGACTGACCTGGGCGTACGACCAGGGCCGAGTGCGCTGGATGGCGGAGTCGCAACCGAAAGGTCCACGCGACTACGCCATCCAGCGCACTACTTTGTAGCGGTTGGACCCCCTCCGGGGCCAGTCACGCCACCGGGATGAGTCCGGCTCCCGCTCCCGGCGCGGTCTCCCCGCCGACCTCCCCGGCCACCACCGCGAGCCTGCGCACGGCTTCGACCAGCGCCGGGGGCGCCAGCGTGTAGGGCAGCCGCAGCCACCGCTCCAGCCCGCCGTGGGCACCGAACCGCGACCCCGGCGCCACCCGCACCCCCACCCGCTGGGCCCCGACCGCGATCCGGGTGCTGATCGGCGCGGGGAGCGCGCACCACAGGCTCTGCCCGCCCGCGGGCACCTCGAACTCCCAGCTCGGGCAGTGCTCCCGCAGCGCGTCGACCAGGGCCCCGCGCTGGGTGCGGATCTGCGCCCGGCGCGCGGCCAGCAGCGGCTCCGGGTCGGCGTACAGCTCGGCCAGCACGAGCTGCTCGAAGACCGGGGAGCCCAGGTCGAAGGCGTACCGGGCGGCGACCAGCCGGTGCACGACCTCGGCCGGGGCGCGGACCCAGCCCAGCCGCAGCCCGCCCCAGTGCGACTTGCTGGCCGACCCGACGGTGATCACCTGGTTCGGCGCGAACACCGCCATCGGCGGCGGGCCGTCCGCCGGGTCGCCGTCGAGGTCCAGCTCCACCAGGGCCTCGTCGACGACGGTCGGGGTGTGGGTGCGGCGCAGGACGGCGGCCAGCCGCTCGCGGCCCGGCGCGTCGAGCCTGCGCCCGGTCGGGTTGTGGAAGTCGACGACCAGGTAGGCCAGCCGGGGTGCGGCCTGGCGGATGGTGGCCGCCAGGCCCGCGAGGTCCCAACCCGCCTCGGGCATCGGCACCGGGACCGGGACGGCGTGCGCGGCCCGGATGGCGTCGATGGCGTTGGGGTAGGTCGGCTGCTCGAGCAGGACGCGGTCGCCGGGGCCGGTGAGGGTGCGCAGGGCCAGTGCCAGCGCGTGGTGGCTGCCGTTGGTCACCAGGACCTGTTCGGGGTCGGTGGGCAGGCCGCGGGCGGTGAACCGCTCGGCGAGGCGGGCGCGCAGCAGCGGGTGGCCCACCTCGTGGTAGCCGTGGCCGCCCAGTTCGACGGCGAAGCGGTCGCGCACCCGGTCGAAGGCCGCGAGGATCTCGGGCAGCGCGGCCGGGGCGGCGCGGGCGAGGTCGAGGGGCTGCTCGGTGAAGGCGGTGGGCGCGGCCGGGGTGTTCGGCTGCGCCGTCCAGGTGCCCGAGCCGCGCCTGCTGCGCAGGAAGCCGTCGCCGCGCAACTGCTCCCACGCGGCGGCGACCAGGGTGCGGCTGACGCCGAGCGCCGCGGCCAGCTCGCGCTCGGCGGGCAGCGTGGTGCCCGGGGGCAGCTCGCCCTCCAGCACCAGCCTGCGGATGCCCGCGGCGAGCCCGGTGGAGCCCTGCCTGCTGCCCGCGGCCCGCCACTGGCCGAGCAGGAGGACCAGTCGGCGGGCCGACATCCGGCCGGTAGGCGCGTCCACAAGGCCAATTGTGCATGATTGGCCGTGGATGAGAAGGCCAATGCCCGGCCACGATGGGGGCATGTCAGCTCTGGACGTGAGATCGGTGGCGGTCGGGGTCAGCCCCGGGCGCAGGCTCCCGCAGTTGTTCCTCGGCCTGGTGCTCTACGGCACCAGCATGGCCATGCAGATCGAGGCCGCGCTCGGGCTCGCGCCGTGGGACGTGCTGCACGAGGCGCTGCACGAGCGGACCGGGCTCAGCTTCGGCACCATCACCGCGATCACCAGCGTCGGCGTGCTGCTGTGCTGGATCCCGCTGCGGCAGCGGCTCGGCGTGGGCACCGTGGCCAACGTGGTGGTGATCTCCCTCTCGGTCGACGCCGCGCTCGCGCTGCTGCCCACCCCGTCGGCGATGGTGACGAGGCTCGCTTTCCTGATCGGCGGCGTGCTGCTGAACGGCTTCGCCACCGCCGCCTACATCGGCGCCCGGCTCGGACCGGGGCCGCGCGACGGGCTGATGACCGGGCTGTCCACGCGCACCGGCGTCTCGATCCGTTGGGTCCGAACGGGAATCGAGCTGACCGTGCTCGCCACCGGCTGGCTGCTCGGCGGGACCGTCGGCCTCGGCACCGCGCTCTACGCGCTCGCCATCGGCCCGCTCGCGCAGGCGTTCCTGCCGCTGGTCTCCTGGCGACCGCGCGCCGGGGCGTAAAACCGACATTACTGTCGACGGTGTGAACGACACGACGACCACCCCCGCCCTGCCCCGCTGGAGCCTGGCCGTCCCACCCGCCGCGGCGGTGGTGCTGGCCGTCACCTGGGGGCGCTCCCTCGGCGCCGTCCTGTTGGTCCTGGTCTGCCTCGGCCTCGGCGGCGCCGTCACCGCCGCGGTGCACCACGCCGAGGTCGTGGCGCACCGCGTCGGTGAACCGTTCGGCACGCTGATCCTCGCCCTGGCGGTGACGGTCATCGAGGTGGCGCTCATCGTCACCCTGATGACCTCGGGCGGGGAGAAGGCCGCGTCCCTGGCCAGGGACACGGTGTTCGCCGCGATCATGATCACCTGCAACGGGATCGTCGGCCTGGCGCTGCTGGTCGGCTCGCTGCGGCACCGGGTGCAGGAGTTCCGCGCCCACGCCTCGGGCGGCGCACTCGCGGTGATCGTCGCCCTGGTGACGTTGAGCCTGGTGCTGCCGACCTTCACCACCTCCACCCCCGGGCCCACGTTCTCCGGCGCCCAGCTCGCCTTCGCGGGCGTCGCGTCGCTGGTCCTCTACGGGGTGTTCGTGTTCGTGCAGACCGTCCGCCACCGCGACTACTTCCTGCCCAAGGGCAGCACCTCCGACGACGACCACGCCGACGCCCCCACCAACCGCACCACGTTCACCAGCCTGGGCCTGCTGCTGCTGTGCCTGGTGGCGGTGGTGGGCCTGGCGAAGACCGTGTCCCCGACGCTGGAATCGGCCGTCGAGTCCCTCGGTGCGCCGGTGTCGTTCGTCGGCGTGGTCATCGCCATGCTGGTGCTGGCCCCGGAGACGGTGGCGGCGGTGCGCGCCGCGCTGCGCGACCGGTTGCAGGTGAGCCTGAACCTGGCCCTGGGCTCGGCGCTGGCCAGCATCGGGCTGACCATCCCGGCAATCGCGGTGGCCTCGATCTTCCTGACCGGGCCGCTGCTGCTCGGGCTGGGCGCGAAGGAACTGGTGCTGCTGGTGCTCACCGTGGTGGTGAGCATGATGACCCTGGTGACCGGGCGGGCCACGCTGCTGCAGGGGACCGTCCACCTGGTCCTGTTCAGCGCGTTCGTGTTCCTGGCCGTCACGCCGTAGGTCAGGCCCTGGTCAGGGAGTCCCGGACGACCTCGTAGGTGACGCCGAAGCCGGTGAGGACGTCGGCGGCGGTGCCGCCGGTGCGGAGGATGGCCAGGAGCAGGTGCTCGTCGCCGATGGTGTTCTCGCCGCGTTCGACGACCTCGACCAGGCAGCGCTGGAGGACGCGCTTGCACTCGGGGGACAGCGGGACGCGCCACCCGAAGGGGCGCCCGCGCCTGCCCGCCGCGGCCAGGGCACCCGCGCCGTGGCTGTGCTCCACGGCGGCGACCACCGCGTCCACGTCGATGCCCAGGCCGGTGAGGGCTTCGGCGTCCGCTGTGGACAGCCCACCGCGGCGGCGGGCGGCGTCGATGGCCTCGCGGGCCGCCGCGGTGGTGACCGCGTGGCGGGCGAGGATGCCGGTGCCCGGGGTCCGGTCTTGGGCGAGGATGCCGAGCAGCAGGTGCTCGGCCTCGACCCGCGCCGCGCGGTCGCGCTCGGCGATCTGCACGCCGTCGCGCACGGCGTTGCGCGCGGCCTTGCTGAAGCGTTCGAACATCGTCAGTTCCTCCCGTGTTTCTTGTGCACGGCCTGCTTGCTGACACCCAGCTCGGCCGCGATCTCCTGCCACGACCACCCGTCCGCCCGAGCGCTGCGCACCTGGACCGCCTCAAGCTGTTCGAGGAGCTTGCGCAGCGCCGCGACGGCGCGCAGCCCCACGCGGGGGTCGCGGTCGCCCGCGGCGCCTGCCAGTTGTGTTGCTTCCGCCATGGGTGTCAACTTATGTTGACGAGGGCGGGTATGTCAACCCAAGTTGACGGAGGCAGGATGCGCACATGCCGCAGATCACCGTCGCCGAGGCAGCCGGGGTCGGACTCGACGGGCGGGAACGCCCGACCGAGGACGTCGTCATGGTCCTGCCGGACGCCGTGGTCGTGCTCGACGGCGCCACCGCCACCCGCGACGACCTGCCGTCCGGGGGCGCGTACGCGATCGAACTGGGCGCGCAGCTCGTCGCCCGGCTGACCGCGGCGCCGGAGCTGTCACTGGTCAAGCACCTGGCCGGGGCGATCCGGGCGGTCGCGCGCGGCAACGGCTACACCCCGGGCAACAGCCCGTCGAGCACGGTGGCCGTGGTGCGCTGGACCGACGACGAGGTCGAAGCCCTGGTGCTGGCCGACACCCCGGTGGTGGTGTTCACCGACGACGGGTACGAGGTCGTCGAGGACACCCGGCTGGCCGACCTGCCCCGGGAGGCGCGTTCGACCACGGCGTCGGTGGACCGGTTGCGCAACCAGGACGGCGGGTTCTGGGTCGCCGAGGCGCTGCCGTCTGCGGCGGCGCAGGCGGTGCACCGGACGTGGCGGCGAGACCGGGTGCGGGCGGCGCTGATCGCGACGGACGGGGTGGCGTGCGGGGTCGACCGCTACGACCTGTTCGACTGGCCTGCCGCGCGTGCGCTGGTGGACGAGCACGGGCCGCAGGCCCTGCTGGACGCTGTCCGCGCCGCTGAGCGCGGCGACCCGGACGGTGTGCGCTGGCCTCGGCGGAAGGTGCACGACGACCAGGCGTTGGCTTGTGTGGACTTCACTGATCCTGTTTAGGGTTCGGGATTTTGTTGTGGGTGCCCGGGCGGATGGATCTGCTCGGCCGTGCCGTGGTTTACAAGCCCGGGATTTTCGGGGCTTGCCCGGGTGGGTGGATCCGCTCGGGCGGGGCCCCTACAGCGATCATGCGCCCAGTGTGACCGAGTGGGGCGAAAAGATGCCCCACAGCCCAAGCAGGCTTGCACATGATCGCTTCCCCCACCCAAGCAAATCCACCCACCCGGGCATTTCCGTAGCCGGGCCGGCGGTTTTCGGGGTGGTCGCCGGCTGCGCAGGGTGGGGTTCGGCGTGACGGGCCGCCAGACCAGCGGTTGTTGGGGTGGGAGGCCTGCCCGGTGGGCAGGCCCCGGCCCGGCGGGTCCGCCGGGCCGGGGCGCGGGGCTCAGCTCTTGCCGATGCCGATCCACTCGAAACCGCCGCGGCGGGCCACGGCCGGGTCCAGCAGGTTGCGGGTGTCGATCACGGTGGGCCTGCTGACCAACTCCGCCAGGCGGGACCAGTCCAGCGAGCGGAACTCCGGCCACTCGGTCAGCACGACCACCGCCTCCGCGTCCTTCGCCGCCAGGTACGGGTCGTCCACGACGGTGATGCCGGTCAGGTCCGGGTGGGGATTGTCCTGGCTCAGGGCCGGGTCGTAGCCGACCAGGTCCGCGCCCGCCTGGCGCAGCAGCGCGGCCACCGCGAGGGCCGGTGAGTCGCGCAGGTCGTCGGTGCCCGCCTTGAACGTCAGGCCGAACAGGGCGATCCGCTTGTGCGACAGGGAACCGCCGCGCTTGCCGGTGACCGCCAGCCGGACCTTCTCCACCATCCGCTGCCGCTGGCGGGTGTTGGTGTCGATGGTGGCCCGGATGAGGCGGAACTCGAAGTCGGCGGCGTCGGCCAGTTGCAGCATCGCCGAGGTGTCCTTGGGCAGGCAGGAACCGCCCCAGCCGGGGCCGGGTTGCAGGAACGCCTGGCCGATGCGCTTGTCGTAGCCCATGCCCTCGGTGACGTCGGTGATGTCGGCGCCGAGGCGGTCGCACAGCTCGGCGACGGCGTTGACGTAGGACAGCTTCATCGCCAGGAAGCAGTTCGCCGCGTACTTCACCAGCTCCGCCGACGGCGCGTCGGTGAGCACGGTCGGGGCGCCCAGGCGGGCGTAGAGGGCGGCCACGCGCTCGGCGGCGTCCTGCTGGGAACCGCCGACCACGATGCGGTCCGGGTTGAGGAAGTCGTAGACCGCGCTGCCTTCGCGGAGGAACTCCGGGTTGGACACCACGGCCACGTCGTCGCGGCCGAGGAGTTCCGCGGTGCGCTCGGCGGTGCCGACCGGCACGGTGGACTTGTTGACCACCACGCAGCCCGGCGGCAGCAGCTCGCGCACCTCCTCCACCACGGCCTCGACGATGCTCAGGTCCGCCACCCCGCCCACGCCCATCGGCGTCGGCACGCAGAGGAACATGACCTCCGGGCCCTCGGCGGTGTGCCGCATCGCCGAGGTGGCGCCCAGCACGAACGTCAGCCGACCGGCGGCCATCCCCTCGGCGACCAGCTCGGCCAGGCCCGGCTCCAGGATGTCGATCTCACCGCGCTGCAACCGCTCGACCTTGGCCGCGTCCACGTCGGCGCAGACCACGTCGTGGCCGAGCGAAGCCAGGCACGCCCCGGTCGTCAACCCCACGTACCCCGTGCCGACCACGGCGATGCGTCGTACGAACACCGATTCCCCTCCTCTGCTCTCAGCTCGCGCTCGGCGCGGGCTCCGCCCCCGGCGCCATCATGCGAGCCGAGGCGAAAGCACGCAACGCCCCGTCGTCGGTCAGGTCCACCAGCGGGTTGCCCCACTGGTCGGTCGAGCCCCCGGCGGCGGGCGGGCCGTCCGGGAACGGCCCGGCCGACTCGAAACCGGTCAGGCCGTCGTAGACGGAGACGTAGGCCTCGGCCTGCGGGCGCCAGTCCAGCACCTGCTCGGCCCGGCGCCTGCCCGCCGCGCCCAGCTCGCCCCGGCGGGCCGGGTCGTCGGCCAGCGCCACCACCGCGTCGGCCAGGCCCGCGCTGTCGCCGGGCTCGACGTAGACCGCGCAGTCACCGCCGGACACGACCGTCTCGGTGAGCCGGTAGGCGACCACGGGCAGCGCGTAGGCCATGTACTCCATGGTCTTGTTCATCGTCGACACGTCGTTGAGCGGGCTCAGCGGGTCCGGCGAAAGGCCGATCGAGGCCGCGGACAGGTACCGGGTGATCTGCTCCGGGCCGACGCGGCCGGTGAACTCCACGTAGTCGTCGAGGCCGAGTTCGGTCGACTGCCGCTTGAGGTCCTCCAGGCAGTCGCCGAAGCCCAGCAGCACGAAGCGGAAGTCGGTGCGGCCGTGCTCGTGCACGATCCGGTTCGCCGCCTCCAGCACGCCGTCCACACCGTCCTGCGGACCCATGATCCCCAGGTACGCCACCAGGTGTTCACCACCGCGCCGCACGGTGTCGTCGGTGTGGACGGGGCGCATCTTCGTGGTGTCCGGGCCCGAGCGCACGACCGTGGTGTGCCCGCGCGGCACGCCACCGCGGCGCACGGCGATGTCCTGGTAGGACGTGTTGGTCGAGATCACCCGGTCCGCGGTGCGGAAGGTCCGGCGCTCCAACCACTCCAGCACCGCCAGTTGCAGCTTGCCGACGAACCCGGTCGGCTCGCCGAAGCGGGAGCGGTACACCTCCGGGTTGAGGTCGTGGTGGTCGAAGACGAACCGCACGCCCGCGGCCTTCCACGGCAGCGCCAGCGCCCAGTACGTGTCCGGCGGGTTGCACGCCTGGATGACGTCGAAGCGGGCGCGGCGGCGCACCTTCAGGCTCAGCCACGCGGTGCGCACCCAGCAGTAGGCGAACTCCCAGGCGAACCCCAGGGCCCCCTCGGCCTGCCGCGGCGGGGCGTACTTGTACAGGTGCACGCCGTCGAGTTCGGCGTACGCCGGGTCACCGGGGCCCTTGGGGCAGATGACCGACACCTCGTACCCGGCGGCCTTGAGGGCTTGGCACTCCAACCACACCCGCCGGTCGAGCGGGACGGGCAGGTTCTGCACGATGATCAGGACGTGCGGGGCCCTCTGACGCCTCACGGGGACCTCATTCTCTGGAAGTACCGACTCCCGGTAATCGCCCGAGGTGTCGGTCGGGTTACCTAACGGCCGGATTCGGCCGCGCGGCTGGTGGTGTCGGCGGACCACGACGCCTGCGTGCCGCGCAGCCGCCGCCAGGTCAACAGCACCCGCTCGGCCACCAGCACGGCCAGGTAGCACCCAGCGTCGAGGAGACCGACCTCACCGGACCGCACGGCGCCGCGGAGCTCACCGAGGGACACCGGCGCCCCGGTCGCCCGGTGGCCCAGGCGGTCCAGCTCGGCGTTGCCCCGGCGCACCCTGGCCCGGCGCCGGATCGTGGCCACGGTGCTGCGCGGCGGGCGCACCAGCGACCGCGCGCCCGGGGCCACCGCGGCCTCGGCGGCGCTGAAGGAGCGGTGCACGTAACCGTCGTCGGCGATCACCGGGGGCATCGGGAAGATCCGCGCGTGACCCGCCTCGGCGAGCATGTAGGCGCCGGTGCCCGCCAAACCGCGCCGGGCCGCCATCAGGTGCTCCAGCACCCGGTGGAAGCGGGTCACCAGGGCGGAGGCGCCGGTCAGGTCGTACTCGGGGACCGGGGCGCAGGCGAGCGCACCCGCCTCCAGGCACCCGACCAGCTCGCGCACCGACGCGGCGGACAACTCCACGTCCGCGTCGAGGTAGAGGCGGGGGAAGGTGCCGCAGGACCGGTCGCCGAGCAGCAGCGCCGGGACCTTGCCCGGCACCTCGGTGTCGATCACCCGCACCCCGAACGCCCGCGCCACGTCGGCGGTCCCGTCCGTGCACGCGTTGGCCACCACCACCACGTCCAACTCCCCCGGCTCGGCGCCGGAGAGCAGGGCGTGCAGGGTGCGCCCCAGGACCCCGGCCTCGTTGTGCGCCGGGATGACCACGCTGACCGCGCTCACGCCGCGACCCGCTCCCCCGGCAGCACCGCGCCCGGCTGCCACCCGCGCACCCACTCACCGCGCCTGCGCCACACCTCGGTCCACCGCCCCGGCCTGCGCAGCACCCGCTCCGCGACCGACCGCAGCAGCACGCCGAACGCCATCGCCCCGAGGCCGTAGCGGCGCGCGAGCCCGGTGTAGTGCCGCCGCACGACGGTGGCGCGGCCACACAGCACGAGCACGTCCCGCCCCGCCCTGGTCGAAGAGGAAGCGCCGATCGCGTGCACCACCTCGGCGGTCGGCGTCATCGACGGGCGGAGCCCCAACCGGGCCGCGCGCAGGCACAGGTCCTGGTCCTCGCCGTAGATCAGGAAGAGCTCGTCGAACCCGCCCAACCTGTCCCAGAGTTCGCGGGAGACCAGCAGGAACCCGCCGCTGATCACGTCGACGTGCCGGGCGCTGTCCCGCCCCCAGTGCCCCAGCGCCTCCGGGTCGAACACCCGCGAACCCCGCGCCACCACCGACAACCCGAGCGCCCCGCAGGTGAGGCTCCAGAGGGTGATGCGGCCGAAGCAACTGCGCGGGTCGACGGTGCCGTCCTCGGCCAGGTAGCGCCCACCCACGACGCCGTGGCCCGGGTTGGCCCGCAGGTGCGCCAGCAGCGCGTCGATCGCCCCCTGCTTCGGCTCGGCGTCCGGGTTGAGCAGCAGGACGTGGTCACCGGTGCTCCGCTCGGCGCCCCGGTTGACGGCGTACCCGAAACCGGAGTTCCGGCCGAGGCGGGTGACGGCTTTTGCCCCCAGGAACCGCTCGGCAACGTCGGCCGCACCATCGGCGGAACCGTTGTCGACGAGGATCACCTCGTGGGCGGCAGCGGGCTTCGCGGGCCCGGTCAACGCGGCGAGCGTCCGTTCCAGGTGGGCGGCGGCGTTGTAGGACACCATCACGATCGACAGCTCGGGGCCGCCCCTGTTCCCTGCCACAGCCGTCCGCTCGGTCGCGCCGGCCCACTGGTGGCGGTCCGGTCTCCGTGTTCGGCATCGGGAGCCGTTCGCACACCGTTACACCTGGCAGGATGACCGCCATGCTGGGCCAGACCGCTCGCCGCCTCATCCTCCCGCTGACCTCCCCCGTCGGCTCCATCCGCACGGTGACCACCCCGACCCCCCAGGTCGTGCTCACCTACGACGACGGACCGGCCCCCGAGGACACCCCGGGCGTGCTGTCAGCACTGTCCGACGCCGGAGCGACGGCGACGTTCTTCGTGCTGGTGGCGCGGGCGGAGCGGAATCTTTCGCTGCTGGGAGAGATCGTGGATGCCGGCCACGAGGTGGCGCTGCACGGGATCGACCACGTGCGACTGACAACGTTGCCCGCCGGGGACGTGCTGCGGCGGACCCGGGAGGGCAAGGAGCGGCTGGAGCAACTGCTGGGGGCACCGGTGCGGTGGTTCCGGCCGCCGTACGGGGCGCAGCAACCTGCCACGTGGGCGGCGATTCGGCGGTGCGGGCTGGAATCCGTGGTGTGGAACCGGACCGGGTACGACTGGCAGGACGATCCGGTGGAGGAGGTGGCGGAGCGGACGCTGGTGGGGGCTTCTGCGGGGGACGTGATCCTGATGCACGACGGGCACGCCGGGTTGGACGTGGGGGTGGATGACGGGGCTGCGCCGGGGTTTTCCCGGGAGGGGTTGGCTCGGGCGGTGCTGGGTGGGTTGGCGGAGCGAGGACTGGCACCGGTGTCGTTGGGGGAAGCGGTGGGGGCGGGGAAAGCGGTGAAGGGCGCCTGGTTCCGAAAGTAGGCGGGACACTTCCTGCAGGGATTCTTGGCGGCTCAGGAGCATTCCGCCCGGGTTCTAGGAGCGCAGTTCGGCGTATGCGCCTGTTCGATCTGAGCTGTTCGAGGGTTGAGGTGCCGACTTCGGAGCGGTTCAGCCTGCGGACGAATTCATCCCACGGCGTCATGCCGTCGATCCTGGGAGCGCGGACGGTCGCCTCATCAGCGGGACCGAACTGGAACCACAGGCAAGGTTCCGGGATGCGGAGGGCGCGCGCCCAGTACTCAAGCTTCCGCAGGTCTCGGACAGGCTGGTGCGACGCCTCCAGCCTGCTGATCTGACCTTGGGAAAGATCCAACCACCGCCCCACCTTGGATTGCGTCAGCGCAGGCCGGTGTTCAAGCCGGTACGCGTACAGCACCTGCCCGAAGTGCCTGGACCGGAGTGCCTCGCGCATCGCCGGGCGGCGCCAGAACTCATCGGGGAGTTCGGGGGCCGCACCGGGGCGGATGACCTGGCGGGCGCAGGGGCCGCAGAGGGTGGAGCGGTTGTCCCCGGCCAAGCGGGTCGTGCACCTGGCGCACACTCGCCGGTTCGTTTCCAAGATCCACCCCCTGATGCCTCCTACCACCGAGTGCAACAATCCGCATTCGCTTTGAACTGCGAATATTTACTTTATGCATAAATTGGGCGCGCATACCCACCACCGCCTGCGAAGAGGGCAGTGGCGGCGAACTTCGCCACTTTCGCGGCCGATGGCGGAACAGCCCCGCTCGCGCAGGGAAAACGGTCACCCGGCGGCCCGGAAGTCGAGCACGCCCGGAACAGCCCCGCTCGCGCGGGGAAGACCGGGTGCATGTCGTGAGCGGCGCGGGCGAGGTCGGAACAGCCCCGCTCGCGCGGGGAAGACAAGCAGGCGGTGCGCGCCGACATGCGGTGCGCGGGAACAGCCCCGCTCGCGCGGGGAAGACGTGAGGGCCTTGCGGTCGGAGTTGGGGGCGATGGGAACAGCCCCGCTCGCGCGGGGAAGACACTTCCTGACCTGCGGGTTTGGCGGGCGAGGTGGCGGTTTTCATTCACTTCGGCGGCTGATCGCCGGGTCAGGTGATGGGGGAGGGGGATTGGGCGTCCTGGATGAGGAGGGTCGGGGGCTTGCTGCCGTCGGCGGGGACCTCGTAGATGGAGGGGACCTTGGCGTTTCGGAGGGCTGCGCCGTAGGCGATGTTGTTGTTGTCGAGCCAGGTGGGTTGGTCGTCGAGGCCTTGGGTGCCTGGGATTTCGGTGGTTTTGCCGGTGGCGAGGTCCAGGACGTTGAGGACCCAGGCGCCCAGACGGCCTTGGCGTTTCTTGAAGGCGACTCGGGTGCCGTCTGGGGAGAGGGAGGGGCACTCGGCGTTCTGGATCACGTCGTGGGCGGTGCGGGTTTGGAGGTCGCCCTTGACCAGCCAGGTGCGGCCTGCTGTGGCGAGGGTGGCGTAGAAGGTTCTGCTGTCGTCGGCGACTGTTACGCCCCAATAGTTTCGGTCGGCGGCGGTTACTTCGGTGCCTTCGAGGGTGGCGGTGAAGGTTTCCAGGGAGTCGATGACCTCGCCGGTGCGGAGGTCCATCACACCGGTGCGGGTGGAGAAGCCGCCGGGGACCGAGTAGGAGTCGCCGGTGACGAAGGTGGTCCAGCTCACCACCTCGCCGGTGTGGGAGATGCGGGCTCGGCTGGGGATTCCCGCCAGCGGGGTGGTGTGGGTGACCTTGCCGGTGGCGTCGAGGACCGCTGCCTCGTAGGAGGGGCCGATGCCCGCCAGGCGGAGGCAGACGGTGCGGGCCGCTGAGCGGTAGACGCGTTCGCAGCGGAGGTCGGTGGGGTTGCGGCCCGCTGTCGGGTCTTCGACCTTCGTCAGTTGGTTGACCTGGTGGAGGCCGCTGGACATGTCGACGAAGAGGAGGCCGCCGGTGGGGGCTGCGGAGGTGGGGGTGCCTGCGGGGGTGGTTCCGGCGAATTTGACCGCCAGGTAGGTGCCGCCGCCCAGGACGACCAGGACTATGGCCGCTACTGCCAGCAGGGCGCGGCGCCTGTTCGTCATGGCTGGACCTCGTTCTTCTTCTCGGCATCAGGGGTGTTGATGGTGGTCTGGTCGCCGCCGGAGCGGCCGACCAGGAGGACCGCCGCGACCAGGGCCGCCACCAGCAGGGCCGCCGCGATCATCGTGGCGGTGGGCATGGTGACCACGGACAGCAGGATGCCGAAGCCGACCGACGACAGGAGCCTGGCCAGCGCCTGGCCGGTCTGCACGACCGCCATGCCGCCCGCGCGCAGGTGCTCCGGGACGACCGCCCCGGCGTAGGCCATCAGCACACCGTCCGTCGCCGCGTAGAACAGGCCGTGGACGGCCAGGGCGGCGACCAGCACCCCGTAGCCGCCCCACGGCAGCAGCAGCGCCGCGTACACCCCCAGCAGCAGCACGTGCCCGGCGACGAATACCGGCCACCGGCCGACCCGGTCGGCGATCCGGCCCACCGGGTACGCGCCGAGCAGGAACACCAGGGCCGTGCCCAGCGGCAGCAGCGGCAGCACCGTGACCGGCACGTCCAGGGTCTTCTGCGCCACCACGTAGACGAACGCGTCGCTGATGGTGGCCAGGCCCAGCACGGTGGCCGCGCCTGCCACGCGCAGGAAGCGGCGGTCGCGCAGCAGGCCGAAGGCCGAGCGGAGGCGGATCGCGGGGCGCTGGGTGGCGGGGCGGGGCGGATTGGCTTGAGCGGCGGCGCGGGGTGGGGCGGCGGGGTCGCGCGGGGCGGCC
This sequence comes from Actinokineospora sp. PR83, assembly GCF_021056305.1. Lineage (NCBI taxonomy): Bacteria > Bacillati > Actinomycetota > Actinomycetes > Pseudonocardiales > Pseudonocardiaceae > Actinokineospora > Actinokineospora sp. PR83. The sequence continues at coordinate 22,995 of NZ_JAJCXD010000022.1, read as the reverse complement.
TGAGCGGCGGCGCGGGGCGGGGCGGGGGGCAGGCGGCGGGGGTCGGCGGGGACGAAGGCTGCCAGGACGATCAGGGCGATGAGGCCGAAGCAGAAGCTGGTGACGAAGATCGGGCCCGAGTCGGCGCCCAGCGAGGCCAGCAGCAGGAAGGTCAGCAGCGGGCCGAACAGCGCCCCCACGGTGTCCATCGCCCGGTGCAGGCCGAACGCGCGGCCCAGGCTCTCGGCGGGGGTGGCCAGGGAGATCAGGGCGTCGCGGGGGGCGGTGCGCAGGCCCTTGCCCGCTCGGTCGAAGGCGAGGACGCCGCCGATCGCGAGGCCGGAGCCGCCCGCGAGGGGGAAGACCAGTTTGCTGGCCGTCGACATGGCGTAGCCGGCGAAGGCGACCACTTTGTACTGTCCCAGCCGGTCGGCGAGGTAGCCGCCGACCAGGCGCAGGATGGTGGTGGCGCCGGTGTACAAACCGTCCAGGAGTCCGAATTGGACGTACCCGAGTTGCAGGGTGTAGATCAGGTACAGCGGGAGGAAGGCCGAGACCATCTCCGCCGACACGTCCGTCAGGAGGCTGACCGCGCCCAGGGCGACGACCGTGCCGGGGACGCGACCGGGCCGCGACGGGCCGGTGCCGGTGTCGGGGGTGGTGCGCGCCGACGCCAGGTACATCGTCGACTCCTCACCGCGCCGACCGGGCCCCGGTCAGCTCCTCGTCACACCTCGGGCGATGTCCGCCACCTGAGCCGCCGCCCGCGCCCACGAGTGGTGGGCGCGCACTTCGGCCATCTCCCTGGCCACGCGGTCGAAGATCGCGTCGTCGGCGCGCAGGCGCGTGATGGCACCGGCCAGCTCAGCCGGATCATCGGAGTCGACCAGGTCGCCGTTACGCCCGGTGACGACGATCTCGGGCATGGCGAAGGCGTTGCGGGCCACGCACGGCAGGCCCCGGGACAGCGCCTCGACCAGTGCGATGCCGAAGCCCTCGAACTTCGACGGCATGACGAACAGGTCGTGCTCGTCGTACACCTCGGCCAGCCGTTCGACCGGCAGCCTGCCCAGGAACGTCACCCCCGGTGGCGGTTCGCCCACCATGGGCCACTCCCGGGGGCCGACCACTGTCAGCGTGAAGTCCGGGTCGACCTCGGCGCGCAGCAGGGCCAGGGCGGCGACGACCTGGGGGCCCGCCTTGGTGGCGAAGTCCTTGCCCACCAGCAACAACCGGGTGCGCGGACCCTCCCGCCTGCGCCGCAGGACCTCGTCGGCAACCCCCGCGCCCGCCCAGGTCGCCGAGGCGCCCGGGTTGACCACGTGGACCTTCGCCGGGTCCACCCCGGACACCCGGACCAGGTGGTCGGCGAACCAGCGGCTCATCGCGAGCACCCCGGCGGCTTCGGCGTAGACGCCGCGCTGGCGGTCGCGCAGCCGCACCAGGTCGGCCTCGTCGAGGGACGGGAAGTGGGTCAGGCGCCCGCGTTCGTCGCGGTGTTCGAAGAGGACGTCGTAGCTGAGGTCCTGCAGTACCAGGTACGGGCGGTCGACCACGGCGAGGTCCTGCACCTGGAGGACCACTTCGGCGCCGGAGGCGGCGACGTCGTGGCGGACGGCGGTGTCGAGGTAGCGGCGGGCGAGCCTGGAGTGCTTCCACATCGACACCCAGGTGCCGTCGACGCGGCGGGCGTTGAGCGCCTTGAGGCCGAGGCGGACCGGGTCGGGGAAGCGCACCCCGGCGTCGACACAGTCGAGGTCGGGGACGTCGCGGAGGGCGCTCCGGAGGTTCCACGGGGTGTAGGACCACGTCGGTTCCGGCTGGGGGTCCCACGCGCAGGTGAAGCCAAGTCGCACGCGGTCACCATAGCCGCCTCGACTACACGGCCAGTAACAATTCCGCCCCCGATGCGACGATAGATCCGGAGGGGCGTGCCGGCTCCGCTCGCCGGAGGCCTTGGATCGGGGAACATGAGATGGACTTCTGGAGGACCGTAGGGGTCCTGCTCCGCCGCTGGCCGGTGGCGCTGGCCGTGTTCGGTGCGACGCTGGGCATCGCGGGTGCGGTGTACGGCACGGTGCCCACCGAGTACGAGTCGAAGGGCCTGGTGATCCTGACCGTGCCCACCTCGGGCGCGACGGTCACCAACGACCCCACCAAGCCGCCCGGCGTGGTGAACCCGCTGCTCGCCTTCGACGGCAGCCTGCAGATCACCTCGCAGCTCCTGGTGCAGACGCTGAACGACCCCAAGATCGTCGAGCAGCTCACCGCGCAGGGCGCCACCGCCAAGTACGAGGCGGGCGACGGTTCGCTCGACGGTCCGTTCATCATGGTCGTGGCGACCGGTGCCTCGCCGGACGAGTCGCAGCGCACCGTGTCGCTGGCCTTCGACCGGGTGCGCGAGGAGCTGTCGAAGCGGCAGACCAACCTGGGTGCGCCGGACTCCACCTTCATCAACATGGAGAACGTGGTCGCCCCGACCCCGGCCGAACCCAAGATCGGCGGCAAGGTGCGGGCCGCGGGCGCCGCGTTCGCGCTGGGCTTCGCCGCCGCCCTCACCTCGGTCTACCTGCTGGAGTCGCACTCGCGGCGCAAGCGCGGCGGTGACAGGGCGGGCAAGTCGGGGAACGGCCGCAAGGCCGAGGTCGCCGAGCCGGAGGAGCTGCTCAGCGGCTCCGCGGCACCCCGGGCCGAGCGCAAGCCGCAGCAGGGCGCCCAGCCGTCCAACGGCGCGGGCATCAACGGTGCCGGTGTCAACAGCGCGGCCGTCAACGGCGGCGCTGTCAACGGTTCCGCCAAGCCCGACGGCCCCGCCAAGCCCAACGGCGTGCCGGCCAACGGCACCCAGGTCAACGGCACCGACGGCAAGGGGAAGGCGAACGGGGTGCTGCCGACCGGCGGCGCGCGGCCCGTGCAGCCGCCGAACGGCGACCCGCAGGCCACCCGGCGGATCGCCCCGGTGCAGCGCCCGCCGCACCGGCCGAGCTGATCCGCGCGGACCGGACATGGCGCTGTACGACCTGGCCGACGAGGGCAGGCGCACCCGGCAGCGGGCCGACGCGGCCACCCTGGTCGGCGTCTACCTGTGCTTCCTGGTCCTGGTGCCCGCCCGGCTGGTGATCGGCGGGCTGCCGCTGGACGTGCGGCCGTCGCTGCTGCTCGGGCTGGGCCTGGGCCTGTGCTGGCTGTGCGCGCAGATGGTGGACAACCTGGGCATGGCCAAGGGCCCCAACCCGGCGCGCACCGGGATCTTCGTCTTCGCCGCCTCCCAGGTCGCCACCTACGGCTACGCGACGTGGAAGTACCTGCCCGCCGACGAGCTGAAGTCGGCCGACCTGAGCTTCATCACGATCCTGGGCCTGCTGGTGGTGGGGCTGCTGGTGTGCGACGGCATCCGCACCCTGGACCGGCTGGACCGGGTGCTCAAGCTCGTCGTGGTCACCTGCGCGATCATGGCGTTCATCGGCCTGTTGCAGTTCTTCCTCGGGTTCGACCTGGTCAAGTACATGACCGTGCCGGGGCTGCGCGAGGTGGGCTCCGGGGAGTCGGTGCTGGAGCGGTCGATCTTCCGCAGGCCGTCGGGCACCGCAGGGCACCCGATCGAGTTCGGGGTGGTGTGCGGGTTCGCGGTGCCGTTCGCCGCGCACTACGCGTTCCGCACGCAGGCGGCCGGGCTCAAGGCGCGCAACTGGTGGATCTGCCTGCTGCTGCTGGCGATGGGCGCGGTGGTGTCGCTGTCGCGGTCGGCGATCCTGGGGATGCTGGTGGCGGCGATCTTCCTGATCCCCACCTGGCCGGTGCGCCGCGCCGTGCAGACCGTGGTGGCGGCCACCGGGTTCCTGGTGGTGCTGCGGTTCTTCGTGCCCGGTCTGGTGGGGACGCTGCTGAGCCTGTTCAGCAACATCTCCAACGACCCCAGCATCCAGGGCCGCACCGACGACTACGACTCCACCAGCCAGACCATCGCCGACAACCTGTGGCTGGGCAAGGGCTTCGGCACCTACCTGCCCACCAGGTACGGGCCGCTGGACAACCAGTACCTGGGCACGATCGTGGAGAACGGGCTGATCGGGCTGGCGGCGCTGATCGCGGTGTTCCTGCTGGGCATGTGGGCGGCCGGGGCGGCCCGGCGGGCCACCCGCGACCCGCACGTGCGCGACCTGGCGCAGACGATCCTGGCCTGCATCGCCATGCTCGGGGTCTCCAGCGTCACCTACGACACCTTCGCCTTCAAGATCGCCAGCGGGTTGATGTTCATCCTGATCGGCGCCGCCGGGGCGCTGATGCGGATCAACCGGGCGACCTCGGGCGGGATCTCCGGGCCGACGCTGCGGTTCTCCGCCAAGGCGCTGGCCGCCTGGGCGGCCCGGGGCGTGGCCACGGCTCGTGACCAGGCCCGGGAGCCCCGGTGACCGGCGGGTCAGCGCTTGACCTCACCGCCGTCGGCGAAGGTGTTGCCCGCCCAGTCCAACTGCCCGGCGACGTTGGCCGGGCCGTAGACGAACGACTTGCCGAACACGTTGTTGCGGATGGTCCGGTTGGAGCCGTTCGGGTCGAGGTAGATGGTGTAGTTGCCGCCGTCGAGCCAGTTGCCCTCGATGAGGACGTTCGACGGGGCACCGCCCTCGCCGCCGATGAGGATGCACGAGGTCTGGTGGCGGGGGTTGGAGATGGTGTTGCCGCGGATGGTGATGTTGGAGCTGCCGGTGGACTGCACGCCGTCGTTGTGCGGTTCGTCGCTGTCGAGGCCGGTGTACTCCAGGTCGTGGATCCAGGAGTACTCCAGGGTGCTGCCCTGCTCGGTGTGCACGCCGTCGTTGCAGCCGTGGATGTTGGCCCGGATGGTGTGCACCCGGTTGAAGCCGATGCCGTAGCCGCAGCCCTTGCCGCTGCCCGCGATCTCGGTGTCGATCACCTGGAGGTTGGCGTACTGGTCGAGCTTGTAGATGCCGTACGGGGCGGTGGTCTTGATCAGCGAGCGGGTGATGCGCACGTTGTCGGCGGCGACCCGCACCGAGCAGGGGATCGACTTGCCGTCGATCACGGTGCCCGGCTTGTCGATGACCAGTTCGCCCTTCTCGCAGTTCATGGGGGTGAGCTTCACGCCGGTGTGCTGGTAGCCGGTGTTGTGCGGGCCGGGCTGGGCGCTGGGCGGGGGCGGCGGGGCGGCCTGCGGGGGCGGCGCGACGGGCTTCGGCTTGGCGGCCGTGGTGGTCACCGCGGGCGGGGCGGCGGCGGCGGTGGTGCTGACCGGCGGGGCGGTGGTGGGAGGCAGCAGGGTCCCGGTGGGGGTGGCGCTCGCCGAGGTGGTCGGTCCGAGGGTGGGCGACGGGCCGCCGTCCGCGCTCTCGGCCTCACCGCAGCCGCCGAGCAGCACGGCGGTGGTCACGGCCGCGGCGAACGCCCCGGGTCTGGACCGGAGGCGCCTATCTCGAACAGATCTCATCCTGATAACTCCTCATTCGTTCCGGGTGGTCGCACACGACACGCGCCCATTTCCGGTCACCTTTTCCCGACCGCAGCCGATCACCGCCGGCCTTCTTACCCGAAATCCTCGTGCACGCACACCCCGGGGGCAACCGGTCACCCGGGCGCCCCGCCCACACCACCCGCGCGCAGGCAGCCGCGGCCACCCCGTCCGGAGTCCCGGTGACCACACCCGACCAGTCCACCGAGCCCACCGCGGCGCCCCCGGCCGAGGGCAAGGTGCGCAAGGCCCTGGGGCTGAGCTTCCTCAACACCGTGACCGGCAAGCTGGGCACCCTGCTGACCGGCGTGCTGCTGGCCCGCATCCTGGCCCCGGAGGACTTCGGCGCGTTCGCGGTGGCGCTGGTGGCGCTCAGCGCGGTCCTGGCGGTCAACGAGCTGGGGGTGAGCCTGGCGCTGGTCCGCTGGCCGGGCGACCCGCGCGACATCGCCCCGACCGTCACCACGATCTCCCTGGTCAGCAGTGCCGTGCTGTACGCGGTGTGCTGGTTCGGCGCCCCCGCGTTCAGCGCCGCGCTGGGCGCCCCGGAGGCGGCCGGGGTGGTGCGGCTGCTGTGCGCGTCGGTGCTGATCGACGGGGCGACGGCGGCGGCGGCGCAGTTCGTGAACCGGGAGTTCCGGCAGGGCGTGCGGCTGGTGGTGGACCTGTCGAACCTGGGCCTGTCGACCGGGCTGACCGTGGTGCTGGCGCTGGCCGACTTCGGTCCGGCGAGCCTGGCCTGGGGCCGGATCGTGGGCAACGCCCTGTCGGCGCTGCTGCTGTTCCGGCTGGTGTCGCTGTGGCCCCGGCCGGGGTGGGACCGGTCGCAGGCCCGGGAGCTGATCAAGTTCGGGCTGCCGCTGGCGGGGGCGTCGCTGCTGGTGTTCGCCATGCTGAACGTCGACTACATCGTGGCGGGCCACCTGCTCGGCGCGGTCGCGCTGGGCCTGTACCTCCAAGCGTTCAACCTGGCGAGCTGGCCGGTGAACATGTTCTCCACGGTGGTGCGCCGGGTGTCGCTGGCGGCGTTCGCGCAGGTCCAGCACGACCCGCGGGAGCGCGAACGGGCGCTGGGCCGGTTCGCGCAGCTTCTGGCGCTGACCGCGCTGCCGGTCTCGGCGCTGCTGGGACTGCTGGCGCTGCCGATCATCCGCACGCTCTACGGCGAGCAGTGGGTGGGCGCGGCAGAGGCGTTGCAGTTCCTGGCGGTCCTGGGGATGGCCAGGGTGGTGGGGGAATTGGCCTACGACTACCTGGTGGCGCTGGGCCTGCCGGGGCGCACGCTGTGGATCCAGGGCATCTGGACCGGTGGGCTGGTGGTGGCGCTGCCGATCGGCGCGCTGGCCGACGGGATCCGCGGGGTGGCCGCCGCGCACGCGATCGTTGCGGTGGTGCTGATCGTGCCCGCGTACGGCATCGCGGTGCGCCGCACGGGGGTGTCGCTGCGCCGGGTCCTGGCCCTGGTGGTGCGGCCGGTGCTGGGGTGCGCGCTGCTGTGCGCGGTGGTCCTCGGCGTGCGGGTGCTGCTGGACCAGACGTTCGTGGAGCTGCTGGTGGCGGGCCTGCTCGGTCTCCTGGCCTACGCGGCGGTCGTGTGGCCGCTGCGGAACCTGCTCAGGAAGCCCGGGTTCTGATCGTCTGAACAGGACAGTGGCCCGTCCCGGAGGGGAACGGGCCACTGTGGACCAACAAGCGTCAGGTCGCGCGCAGGCCGGGGCCGTCCTGGACGTGCTGGGTGCCGCACTCGGTGCAGCGCAGGTCCGCGGGCAGGCGCTCGCCGCAGACGCAGACCCACGCCTTGAGCCGGGCCGGGTTCCCGGCGACGAAGGCGTGCGCGGGCACGTTCGCGGTGACGACCGCCCCCGCGGCGGCGAAGGCGTACTCGCCGATCTCGGTCCCGCACACCACCACCGCCCCCGCGCCCAGGCTCGCACCGCGGCGCACCAGGGTGGTGTACAGCTCCTCGGGCCCCTTGCGCAGGTGCGCGCGGGGGCGCAGGTCGTTGGTGAACAGCACGTTCGGGCCGAGGAACACCTCGTCCTCGCAGGTGACCCCGGTGAAGACCAGGGTGCCGTTCTTCACCGTGACCCGGTCGCCGAGCACGGCACCGGTCTCGACGAACGCGCCGTCGCAGATGTTGCAGTCGCGGCCGACCTTGGCCCCGGGCAGCACGTGCGCGAACGCCCACACGCGGGTGCCGTCGCCGACGTCCTCGCTCTCGCAGAGGCCCCTCGGGTGCACGTACGGGGTCACGGCACGAGCCCGGAGAGCACCTCGACGACCCGCTCCTGCTGCGCCGGGGTGATCTCGGCGAACAGCGGCAGCGACAGCAGCTCCCCCGCGGTCTTCTCCGCGACCGGGAACGAACCGGTGCCCAGCGCGGAGAACGCGCCGGTGCGGTGGACCGGGACCGGGTAGTGGATGCCCGCGCCGATGCCCGCGGCGTTGAGGCCCGCCAGCACGCGGTCGCGGTCGGCGACCCGGACGACGTAGAGGTGCCACACCGGCTCGTTGCCGTCGAGCACGACCGGGCGGCCCACCGACGGCAGCGCGGCGAGCAGGTCGTCGTAGCGGGCGGCGGCGGCGCGGCGGGCGGTGTTCCAGCCCTCCAGCCTGCGCAGCTTCGCCGAGAGGACAACCGCCTGGAGGGTGTCCATCCGGCTGTTGAAGCCGAGTTCCGGGTGCTCGTACTTGCGCGGCGAACCGTGCTCGCGCAGCAGCCGCACCCGCTGGGCGAGGTCGGCGTCGTCGGTCACGACACCGCCCGCGTCGCCGTAGGCGCCGAGGTTCTTGCCGGGGTAGAAGCTGGTGGCGGCGATGTCGCCGAGGGACCCGGCGGCCCGGCCGTGGCGGCGGGCGCCCTGCGACTGCGCGGCGTCCTCCACGACGGCCGCGCCCACCGCGTCGGCGATCGGGCGGATGCGCTCGACCGGCGCGGTCTGCCCGTACAGGTGCACCGGCAGGATCGCCCTGGTGCGCGGCCCGACGACGGATTCCAGCTGGTCGACGTCGATCAGCAGGGTGTCGTCGGTGCAGTCGACCAGGACCGGGGTGGCGCCCGCGCGGGCGACCGCCTCGGCGGTGGCGATGAAGGTGTTGGCGGGCAGCACGCACTCGTCGCCGGGGCCGACGCCGAGGGCGCGCAGCGCCAACTCGATGGCGTCGGTGCCGTTGCCGACGCCGACGCAGTGCGCGACCCCGCAGTAGGCGGCGAACTCGGCCTCGAAGGCGCCGACCGGGGCGCCGCCGATGAAGGCGGTCTTGGCCAGGACCTCGGCCCAGCCCTCGGCCACCTCGTCGGCGACCTGCGCGTGCTGCGCGGCCAGGTCGACCAGGGGGATGGCGGTCATGGTGCGGTCCTTTCCTGCGGTGCGGTCGCCGCGGACGTGGGGGCGGCGGTCGGGGGCGTGGGCACCGGGACAGTCTGCGCGGCGGTCGTCGGCGCGGCGACCGGTGGCACGGTGGTCGGCGGTGCCGCGGCGGTGCTGGCGTGGGCGCTGAGCTTGGCCATCTCGGACTTGGCGTTGGCGTCGTCGACCTGGAGCCTGCCGCGCCAGCGGGAGACCTTGCGGTTGACCTTGTAGCGGAAGATGCCCGCCGACGCCTGGGCCGCGTCGGCGAGGCGGGCGTCCAGGGCGGGTCGGTGGGCGATGGCGTGGGCGTACTCGTCCAGGACGATGCCCGCGGCGCGGCGCAGGCTGAACCTGGTGTCGACCAGGCCGCGGCCGTACTCGCCCAGGCGGGCCCGGGTCTCCGGGGACTCGGCGAGCACCCGGATGGCCTCGGTGAGGGCGGGGACGCCCGCACCCCGGCTGCCCGGGCCGAGGCCGAAGAAGCCGTCCCAGAGGAACCGGTCCACGGTGGACTCCTCGAACAGCTCGCTGAAGCCGTCCTCGCCGACGACCACCAGCGGCTTGCCGAAGGCCATGCCGCGCAGCGCGGAGCTGCCCATGCCGACCACGACGTCCGCCGCGGCGTAGGCCGGGCGCGGGTCGGCCAGCTCACCGGCGAGCACGACGACCCGGCGGCCCGCGCGCGCGTTCGCCCGCGCCGCCGCCTCGGCGACCTGCTCCCTGGCGGGCCCGTCGCCCGCGATGACCAGTTGCACCCGGGTTCCGCTCAGGCTCAGCTCGGCGACCGCGGCGCAGGAGGCCAGCAGGCTCTCCAGCTTGAGGTCCGGGGCGAGCCTGCTGACGATCGCGACCAGCGGCAGCTCCGGGTCAAGGCCCAGGTCGGCGCGGAAGCCGGAGGCGTCGACCGCGCCGGGGTGGTCCTGGGCGGTGTCGACCGGGGGTTCCAGCAGGGTGACCCTGGTGTGCCCGGCGGCGCGGGCGGCGGCGGCGATCTGCTCGGTGCCGACCATCAGCGGCACGGTCCTGGGGAAGAACGGCACGACCGACATGGACATGACCGTGGCGACGGTGGCGTGCGGCGCCCCGCCCGGACCGGCCGCCGCGGCGATGGCCTCGACGGCGGGCGGCCACTCGAAGCCGTGCACCACGTCGACGGCGCCGCTGGCCGAGAGCGCGCGCAGCCGCCGGATGACCCGGGCCGAGGGCCTGCCGCGCTCCAGCGGGATCTCCACGTGCGGCAGCCCGGCGGCGTGCACGCGGTCCACCACGACCCCGGGGGCGGAGAACACGACGACCTCGTGCCCGGCGTCGCGGACCTCGGTGGCGAGCTGCACGGCGTTGATCTGGGAGCCGCCCAGTTCCATGGCGTGCGGGTAGACGATGATCCGCATGGCTAGCGCAGCCTCCGTGCCGGGTTGCCCACCCAGGTCTGTCCACCGGGGACGCTGTCGAGGACGACCGAGCCCATGCCGACCACGGCCCGCTCGCCGATCGCGCGGCCCTCGCGGACCAGCGCGCCCTGCCCGAGGTAGGCGTCGCGGCCCACGGTGACCCCGCCGCCGAGCGAGGCGCGACCGGCGAGGGTGGCGAAGTCGCCGATGGCGCAGTCGTGGGTGATGAGCACGTGCGGCATGGCCACCACGTGCCGCCCGACCGGGACCGGGGCGGTGATCACGGCACCGGCCAGCAGCACGGTGCCGACACCGAGGGCGGTGCCCGGGGCGACCGACGCCATCGGGTGCACGACGGTGGCCCAGCGCTCGTCCGGCAGCCCGACCCGCTCGACCAGCGCCGCCCGGGCACCCGGCCGGTGCACCGAGGCGACGCACGCGACGACCAGGGCGTCCGGGTGCTCGGCCACCAGCTCCGCGCCGCCGAGCACGGTCAGGCCGTCGAGGTCGGCGCCGTGCCGGTCGGGGTCGTCGTCGAGCACGCCGATCGGCGTGAAGTCCCCCGGCAGCGCGCGCACCGCGGCCAGCACCTCGCGGGCCAGGCCACCGCCGCCGAGGAGCAGCAGCGGGCGGGCGGTCACGCCGGTTCCACCACTCGACCGACGGCCGCGGCGAGGGAGTCCACCACGTGCCGCTGCTCGTCCCCGGTCAGGTCGTGGTGCACCGGCAGGATCAGCGAGCGGGCGGTCAGGTGCTCGGTGACCGGCATCGGCGCCGCCGGGTGCCCGGCGTAGGCGGGCTCCAGGTGCGAGGCCATGATCCCGCGCCGCGCGGACACGCCCGCGGCCGACAGCGCGGCCAGCACGCCGTTGCGGTCGGGCATGTCGTCGGCCAGCAGCACCCAGAACGACTGGTAGTTGGTGGTGCCGTGCGCCGGGTCGGTGACCGCGCGCAGGCCGGGCAGCCCGGCCAGCAGCTCGTGGTAGCGGGCGGCGATCTCGCGCCTGCGGGCCACGATGGCGTCCAGCCTGCCGAGCTGCACCAGGCCCATGGCGGCCTGGATGTCGGTCATCCGGTAGTTGAAGCCGGTCTCCAGGTAGCTCTCGACGACCGCGCCGCCCGCGGCGTGCCGCTGCGCTGCGGACATGCTCATACCGTGCTCGCGCAGCCTGCGCAGCCGCGCGCCCAGCTCCGGGTCGTCGGTGGTGACCATGCCGCCCTCACCGGTGGTGATCAACTTGCGCGGGTGGAACGACCAGGCGGCCAGGTGCACGCCCGCGCCGACCGGGGCGCCGTCCAGGGTGGACCCGGCGGCGCAGGCGGCGTCCTCGACGATCGGCAGGTCGCCGACCACCGCGCGCAGCCCGGCGACGTCGGCCGGGACCCCGCCCTGGTGCACGGCGAGGACCGCGCGGGTGGCCGGGGTGAGCACGGCGGCGACGGTCTGCCCGGTGAGGTTGCCGGTCAGCGGGTCGACGTCGGCGAACACCGGGGTGGCGCCGCAGTAGCGCACGGCGTTCGCGGTGGCGATGAAGGAGAACGACGGCACCACGACCTCGTCGCCCGGTCCGACGCCGAGCACGTGCAGGGCCAGGTGCAGGCCGGTGGTGCAGGAGGACACCGCGACCGCGTCGGCGGCGCCGACCCGCTCGGCGAACCGCTGCTCGAACTCGGCCACCCGGGGTCCCTGGGCCACCCAGCCGGAGCGGACGACGGCGGCGACCGCGTCGGCCTCCTCCGCACCGAGCAGCGGGCGCATGACTGGGATCACCGGGTCCTCCTGGAGGGTTGCGGGGTGGCGCGCGGTTCGCATTCGCCGTCACCCCCTGCATCCATCGGGGAAGCCGCACCGAACGTTGCACCCCCGGCGGCGGGACTTCCGCCACCCGCCACTGTGGACCACCCCAGCCGCTCGGCGAACACCCGCGCCCGCTCGGCCCACGAGTGCCGCAGGGCCACCTCGCGCCGCGCGCCGGGGGCCCGGCCGGGCCGGGTGGCGGCGGCGACCCCGGCGACGAACTCCTCGGCGTCGCGCGCCACCAGCAGGTCGGCGCCCTCGTCCTGGAGCCTGCGGTGCGCGGGCAGCTCGGAGGCCACCACCGGCAGGTCCGCCGCCAGGTACTCCAGCGTCTTGAGCGGGAACGACGCCCGGTTGAACGCGGTGTCGGCGTACGGGCACAGCCCGACGTGCATGGCGGCCAGCCAGCCGGGCAGCTCCTCGAACGCGACCGCGCCGACCGCGTGCACGTTCGGCCGGGCCAGCAGCGCGGGCGCCCGCTCCGGTTCCCACGCCGGGTCGCGCGGGCCGACCAGCAGCAGCCCGACCCCGGTGTCGGCGACCGCCTCCAGCAGGGTGATGTCGATCCGGGCGGAGAGCTGCCCGACCACCCCGGCGACCGTGGCGGGGAAGCCCTCGGGCAGCGGGTTGGGCGCCAGGTCCGGGATGCCCGCGTAGGCGTCCGGGTCGCAGCCGTTGGGCAGGTCGGTCGAGCCCGCGCCGAAGCGCAGCCAGCGGGCGGCGAGCTGGGGGCTGACGGTGAACACGACGTCGGCGGCGGCCAGCGCGCGCCGCTCGTCGGCCTCCAGCTTCGCGGTGTCCTGGCGCATCAGCGCCGCGCCAGCCACCCAGTCGTCGGTGCCGTAGAGGACGTCCACGACGTCGTCGCCCCAGTGGCCGAGGACGTCGTCGAAGGAGCAGGCGACGACCGCGGCCGGGGTGCGGCCCAGCCCCCGCAGCGCGGACCGGACCTGCGCCCGGACCAGCGGCCAGGTGGTCAGCCGGATGCCCGGCCTGGTCAGGCCGGGCAGCACGACCGGGGTGAGCCGGTGCAGGCCGGGGGCGACCTCGCGCAGGTCGGCCCGCCAGGACCGCCCGCCCGGCGCGACCCCGCGGTAGCGCCGCGGGGTGGCCGGGGAGACGGGCGGGTCGACCCAGAGCACGTCGGCGTACCGGGTCAGCCGCTCGGCGAGGTGCCGCTCGGTGCCCCGCACCCCGTCGAAGGTGACCCCGGAGGCGACCACGACGAGCCGCCGGTCGCCGGGTGCGGTCGTCGGCTCGCGCATGGTCGTCCTCCGGTCAGCCAACGGTGGTCACGGGTTCTGGTCGAACACCACGTCGACCCAGTAGTTCGCGCCGCCGTAGGAGTCGCCGGGGAAGCCGGACCCGCTGCGGTACACGCCGTTCGGGTTCGACCCGGCCGACAGCGGCGGGCTGGACACGCTGGTGCGCTGGAAGTACCCCGCGTCGGCGGCGTAGCGGCCCACCGCCGTGGTGTACGAGCCGACGTAGGTCTGCCCCGCGGTCACCTGCACCGGGGTGTCGAACACGAGCGTCTGCCAGCCGGACGCCGTCTCCCCGGTGAAGGTCCCGGTGGCGAGCTGCTGACCGGTGGCGCTCCACAGCGAACCGGTGTGCGTGCCGGTGTTGAGCGCCCCCTTGTAGAACTTGACGCCCTTGACCCAGCCGGTCGTGGCGGGCACGAACCGGACGCCCAGCTCGTAGGCGCCCCCGTCGTTCGACGACTCGACCGCGGGGACCATGGCCTCGCTGAACAGCGAGCACGGGCAGGTCTGGGTGGCGACCGGCCACAGGTTCCACAGCGAGGCGCCGGGCATGATCACGCCGTTCGCGTCGGCGATGCGGATGCTCACCAGGTACGGCGCCCCCGGCACCAGCCGGGCCTTCGGGGTGAAGGTCACCGTCTTCTGGTCCGCCGACAGGGTCAGCGCACCGCCGACCTTGGCCCAGCCCGGGTCGGTCATGGAGAACTGCGCGGAGTCCGGGTCGACCGGCTCGGAGAACGTCACCGACACGGTGGTGTTCAGCGGCACGTCACCCGCGCCCGCCGCCGGGGTGCGGGAGACGATCGTCGGCGGGGTGGTGTCGCCGTTGGCGCCCGCGGTCCACACCACGTCGACCCAGTAGTTCGTCGCGTTGTAGGAGCCGGTGGGGAAGCCGCCGCCCGCGCCGTAGCGGTAGAGGCCGTTGCTGCCGTAGGCGCCGTCCTTCACCGCGTGCAGGGACTTGTAGTCGGCGCTGGTCTTGAAGTACTCGCCGGTCGCCGAGTAGCGGCCGACCGGGGCGTAGTACGAGACCACGTAGGTCGTGTTCGCCAGGACGTTGACCGGCTGGGCGAAGGTCAGCGTCTGCCAGCCGTTCGCGGTCTCCCCGGTGAAGGTGCCGGTGGCCAGGCGGGTGCCGTCGGCCGACCACAGCGAGCCGGTGTGGGTGCCGGTGTTGCCGTCGCCCTTGTAGAACTTCACGCCGAGGACCTGGCCGCGCACGTCGAACCGGACCTTGGTGCCCAGTTCGATCGCGGACACGTCGTTCACCGCGTTGACCGCGGGCACCGCGAAGTCGTCCCACACCGAGCACGGGCAGGTGGCCGCCCGGGGCACGCCGGTCTTGAACTGGAACTCGTGGTTCTGCGGCGCGTTGCCCGCCAGGTCGTAGGCGCGGGTGGACACGTAGTAGGTGGTGCCGCCCGCCCACGGGTTGTCCGGGGTGAACGTCACCGTGCGCTTGTCCGCGGCCAGTGCCGTGGTGCCGGAGATGCCGCCGTTGGGGCCGTTGACCGAGACCAGCGCCGAGGAGGCGGTGACCGGTTCGTCCCAGACCACGGTGATCGGGGCGGTGAGGGTGACGCTGCCCTGGCCGTTGGTGGGCGAGGTGCTCGCCACCTCCGGCGCCCGGGTGTCCGGGCCGGGGTCGAGGGCGAACACGACGTCGACCCAGTAGTTGGTGGCCCGGTAGCTGTCGGACGGGAAGCCGGACGCCCCGACCCGGAACACGCCGTTGGGGTCGCCGACGACGCTCTGCTTGGCCGACAGCGGTTCCAGGCCCTTCGCCGAGGTGGCGAAGTAGTCCTGGTCGGCGGCGTAGCGGCCGGTGTCGGTGTGGTAGGAGGCCACGTAGGTGGTGCCCGCGGTGATCGGCACGGCCACCGGGAACGCCAGCGTCTGCCACCCGGTCGCGGTCTCCGCGGTGAAGGTGCCGGTCGCCAGCTTCTGGCCGGAGGCGGTCCACAGCGTGCCGGTGTGCGTGCCGGTGTTGCCGGTGCCCTTGTAGAACTTCACGCCGCGGACGTAGCCGTCGGTCTGGGCGGTGAACTTGGTGCCCAGCTCGACCGCGCTGAGGTCGTTGGCCGCCGGGTTGGTCGGCGCGTCGGTGGCGTTCCAGATCGAGCACGGGCAGGTGCGGGTGTTGACGGTGATCGCCCGCGACAGGACCGCGGACAGGTTCGCCGAGTCGTCCACCGCGCGGACCCGCAGCGTCTTCGCGCCCGAGGACGGCGGGGTGAAGGTGTAGTTCCAGGTGGTGGTGCCCGCGGTCCAGGTGGCCGCGTGCCAGGTGCTGCCGTCGACCGAGACCTCGACGCCCGCGACCTTGCCCGCGGCGTCGTTCACCGTGCCGGAGAAGGTGTACGGGGTGGCCACCGTGGGGTTCGGGGTGGCGTTCACCGCCACCACCGGGGCGGCGGTGTCGGTGCTGGCGGTGGTGGCGGTCAGGCCCGGTTGCAGGGTCGCGGCCTGCACGCCCATGTCGGCCAGGACGTTGACCGTGGCCTGCTTGATCCGCACGTCGGAGGTCGGCATGTCGGTGCGGAAGGCGTGCTCGTCCTCCACGCCCCAGGCCCACTGCACGGTGCCCGCGCCGAAGACCAGGGCGCCGCTGGCGGCCCGGTACAGCGTCAGCGCGTGCGTCTTGGTGCCCGAGCGGTAGAGGTCGCCGTGGTTCTGGAGGACGTAGTCGCCCTGCATGGTGACCGTGGTTCGGGAGAGCTGGGCGACGCCCGCGGGCTGGAAGCCGTTCTCCTCCACCGTGTCCCACTCGTAGCCGAGGGTGCCGGGCTGGAAGGTGTAGCTGTCGGTGGCGGTGGCCAGCGGGGTGTTGCGCCAGAGCCGCATCTTGCCGTACGCGGCGGGCACGGTCAGCGA
Organism: Actinokineospora sp. PR83; assembly: GCF_021056305.1. Taxonomy (NCBI): domain Bacteria; kingdom Bacillati; phylum Actinomycetota; class Actinomycetes; order Pseudonocardiales; family Pseudonocardiaceae; genus Actinokineospora; species Actinokineospora sp. PR83. The sequence goes on along the minus strand of NZ_JAJCXD010000022.1, from coordinate 6,868 downwards.
GTCGTCGCGGCGGCCGTTGACGGTGAAGATCTGCCCGAGCAGCGAGTTCTCCGGCCTGCCGCCGTTCGACGGCGGGCTGAACCGGGGGTCGCGCCAGGTGCCGGTCCACTCCGGGCTCGGGTCGATCTTGGCGTTGGCCTTGGTCTCCTTGTAGATGATCATGTTGCGCCACGGGGTGGCCGAGGAGTCGATGCTCGGCGCCCAGCGGTGCTTCCAGAAGACCTCGTTGCCGGTGAGGAACGCCATGTGCACCCCGGCGTCGCGGGCGGCCTCGACGTTGTCGCGCTGCTCGACCGACCAGTACTCGTCGTGCCCGACGGCCATGAACACCTTGTGGTTCTTGATCAGGTTGCCGCGCCTGGCCGAGTCCACGTTGGTCGTGTACGTCATGTCGTACCCGTTGGCCTCCATGAACTTCAGCATCGGGTACTCGGCGTTGAAGATGTAGTTCTCCTCGCCGCCGCCGGTGATCGGGCGGTTGTAGCTCACCCCGTAGGACGAGCCGCCGTCGCCGGGACCGGTGCCGGTGTAGAGGCTGTTGCCGCCGTAGCGGTTGTAGGCGTGCCAGGTCGCGTCCGAGGTCTGGAAGGCGATCTTGGCGGTGCTGCTGTCGTCGCGGACGACGAACGGGATCTCGTTCTCCCCGTTGGTGTCGTCGCGGTGCAGCACCGCGTAGTACAGCCCGGAGACCGCGTAGGTGGGCACGGTCCAGGTCAGCGAGACCGCCCAGTTGCCGCAGTCGACCATCTGGGTCGGGGCGTCGACCTTGCAGTCGGGCTGGGTCTGCGGGTTGAGCCGGTTGACCGTGCCCATCTTCCGCGCGCCCGCGCCGCCGTAGTGGCCGAGCCGGTAGATGTCGATCTTGTAACTGGCCGCGTCCGTCTTGACCTTGAAGTTGACGGTGCCGCCGACGTTGGTGCTGATGTCGGTGGTGAACCCGGCGATCGAGTCGTCGATGCCCGCGACCTGCCAGTTCGGGTCGCCCACCTCGGTGTTCTCGCAGGCGACCCGGTTGACGACCGGGGCGGTGCAGGCCGCGGCGGCGGCCGGTGGCGCGAACACCACCGCGGGTACCGCCGCCACCCCCGCGGCGAGCGCCACCACCGTCACCCTGGACACCGAACGCCGAACCACCGTGCCGATGGCGTGCACTGCGCGCATCAGCCACTCCTCCCGAACACCGGGCCGCGCTCCCGCGCGGTCCCGAATCCCACAGTTTGTCCGCACTTGTCACCGTGGGTGAGGCAGCAAGTCACGAAGGCGTGCGCACACTGCGATCAGCCCCCGCAAGATCGCCTCGTCACTCCTGTGTAGACGGGATCGAGCTGGGAAAACCCTTCGTTACAGGGGGACAGCACAAAACACGATCTCGCGCTGTACGTCACCTTCCGCCGGAACCCTGGGCGGCCGGACGGGCACCCAGGGTGAAAGTCGAGGGCGGCGCGGTCACTTCCCGGATTCGGCGCGCCACCACGCCACGAGGTCGCGCAGGCCGGTGTCCATGCCGATCTCGGGCTTCCAGCCCAGGTCGTGCGCGGCGGCGCTGATGTCGGCCAGCCGCCGGGTGACGCCGTTGACCTTGCGCTCCGGGCCGTGCTCCACCCCGAGGTCGGAGTCCATCGCCGCGAGCAGCCCCCTGGCCAGCCCGAGCAGGCTGGTCTCGGAGTTGCTGGCGATGTTGTAGACCGCGTCGGTGACGTCGGCGCGGGCGGCGAGGATGTTCGCCCTGGCGATGTCGTGCACGTGCACGAAGTCCATGGTCTGCGCGCCGTCGCCGAAGATCAGCGGGGCCTTGCCGTCGACGATCCGCTCCATCCAGCGGATGAGGACCTCGGTGTAGAGGCCGTGCACGTCCATGCGCGGGCCGTAGACGTTGAAGTAGCGCAGCGCCACGTAGTCGAGGTCGTACATCGCCTTGAAGCTGCGCAGCATCCCCTCGTTGAACGCCTTCGCGGCGCCGTAGAAGGTGTCGTTGTTGTACGGGTGGTGGCGCTCGGTGGTGGGGAACTGCTCGGCGAGGCCGTAGATCGAGGCCGAGGACGAGGCGATGACCTTCTTCACCCCGGCGGCCGCGGCGGCCTCCAGCACGGTGAAGGTGCCGTCGACGAGGACCTCCAGCGCCAGCCGGGGCTCCTCGGCGCACTGGGTGATGCGGATGGCGGCGAGGTGGAACACCAGGTCCACACCCGTGCTCAGCTCGCCCATCAGCTTCGGGTCGTTGATGTCGCCCTCGACGAACCGCAGCCGGTCGCCCGCGGCGGCCTGCGCGTCGGCCAGGTTGGCCATCCGGCCCCGCACCAGGTTGTCGACCACGACGACCTCGGCGGCGTCGGCGGCGATGAGCTGGTCGACCACCGACGAACCGATGGTCCCGGCGCCGCCGGTGACCAGCACGCGCTGGCCCGCGATCGGTTGGGCGTGTGCCGACGGGACGTGGTTGTCCGCCATGGTGGTTCCCTCTCGTGCGAATTCGGGTGTTGCTCGGGTACTGCTGTGATTTACCGGGCCGAGCGACCGCGCAGCTCGGCCAGCGACCGGTGCTCGATGAACGGGCGCTCGAAGGCGCGGTGGAACAGGTAGGACGCGGCGAGCACCACGGGGATGCCGACCACCAGCAGCAGGGCGAACCTGGCGTCCGCCGAGTCGACGGCCGGTTCCACCCCGAAGTGGTACACCAGCCACAGCAGCGGCAGGTGGATCAGGTAGACGCTGTAGGAGAAGTGGCCGAGGAACCGGGGGACGCGACCGGCGAACGCGGCGGCGACCGGCCGCCACCCGCCGCCCGCCAGCACGGCCAGGGCCAGCGCGGTCCCGGCGCCCACGGCGAGGTCGACCCAGAAGTAGTGCGCGTCCACCCAGACCGGGCCCGCGGTGAACGCGAGCACGACGAACCCGGCGAGGCACAGCAGGGCCGCCGCCCCGACCAGCGCCCGCGCGCGCAGCCCGGACCGGACCACCTCCGCGGCCACCACGCCGAACACGAACAGCGCGAAGAACTGCGGAGTCAGGTTCTGGATGCCGTCGAGCGCGGGCACCCGCTCGGACACGACCTGCGCCGCGACGACCACGGCGAGCCCGAGCGCGGCGAGCGCCCAGCCCGGCAGCCGCCTGCGGACCAGCAGCACCAGCGGGAACAGGAAGTAGATCTGCCACTCGATCGCGATCGACCAGAACGCGCCGTTGGGCCGGGGGGCGTCGACCACGTCCTGCAGGAGCAGCGCGTGCACCACGATCCCCTTGACCGACACCAGGTCGCCGGTCAGCGCCGGGGTGATCAGGCCGAACACCGCCGCCGACAGCGCCAGCGCCGCCCAGTACGGGGGCAGGATGCGCCAGGCCCGCCTGCGCAGGAACCGGCCGACCCCGCCGAGCCGGTAGTCGCGCCGAGCCGGGGCGATGGCCAGCGAGAAGCCGCTGACCACGATGAACACCGCCACCGCGAGGTGGCCGTAGACCAGCCACGACGCCCAGGCCGGGCCGGTGTCGCGCGGGTAACCGGGGTAGGTGGTGAGCCAGATGTGGTGCGCGACGACGAACACCGCGGCGAACGCCCGCACGCCGTCCACGAACGACAGCCGGAGCGCGGGCGCCGCGGTCTGCACGACGATCGGGGCGAACCGCTCGGTCGCCTCGGCCGCCGGGGCGATGCGCACGGTCGGTTCGCCCGCCGGGGTCGGCGCGGTGGCCGGGCGGGCCCGGGTGTCCCCCGCGCCCCCGGTGCCGACCGCCCCACCCGTGGTCACAGCAGCGCGCCCTCGGGGGTCTCGGCCTCGGAGTCGGCGCCGAGGACGGGCAGGAACACCCCGCCCTGGGCGAGGCTGGCGGAGGCGGCCTCCAGGATGGCGAGCACGCGCAGGCCGGAGCGGCCGTCGGTCAGCGGCGGGCGGCCCTCGGTGATGGCGGCGTGGAACTCGGCCATCACCGCGCGCAGCGCCTCCTTCTCCGGCAGCGCGGGGGCGACCATGTCACCGGTGCGGTAGGACACGATCGTCTGCTCGCGCTTCTCCTCGCCCAGTTCGGCTGCCCCGGCGCGGTCCACGCCCCGGTCGTAGATCGACAGCCGCTGGCTGGGGTTGAGGTCGTCCCAGACCACCGTGCGCTGCGAGCCGCCGACGACCATGGTGCGGATCTTCGTCGGCGACAGCCAGTTCACGTGCACGTGCGCCATGGCGCCGCCGGTCAGCTCGATGGTCAGGTGCGCCACGCAGGCGCGGCCCGCGCCGATCGGGTCCGAGCCGTGCGCGGCCACCGCCAGCGGTCGCACCCCCTCGGGCAGGATCGACAGGAAGATCGACAGGTCGTGCGGGGCCAGGTCCCAGAGCACGTCCACGTCCGGCTGGACCAGGCCCAGGTTGATCCGCACCGAGTCCAGGTACTGCACCGAGCCGATCCCGCCGCTGTGCACCAGCTCGCGCAGGTGCGCCACGGCCGGGGTGTAGCAGTAGGTGTGGTCGAGCATCAGGGTCAGCCCGCGCTCCTCGGCGGCCCGGACCAGCGCGGCGCCCTCGGCGTGGGTGGCCGCGAGCGGCTTCTCCACCAGGACGTGCTTGCCCGCCTCCAGGGCGGCCATGGCCACCGGCAGGTGCGTCTTGGCGGGCGTGGCAATGGCGACCGCGTGCACCTCCGGGTCGGCGAGCACCTCGTCGAGGGAGTCGGAGACCCGCACGGTCGAGTACTCGCCGAGCACCCGGCGGGCCCGGTCGGCGTCGAGGTCGCACAGGTACCGCAGGCGCAGCCCGGGGGTGGCCTGGGCGTTGCGCACCAGGTTCGGTCCCCAGTACCCGGCGCCGATGACGGCCAGCCCGATGGTCTGCACGTGACACTCCACTTCGGATGAGGAATCGCTAGTAGGCACCGGCGCCGCTGAACACGGCCCGGAAGGTCTTCCAGAGGATCACCGCGTCGAGGGCGAGCGACCAGTCCTCGACGTAGCGCAGGTCGAGCCGGACCGCCTCCTCCCACGGGAGGTCGGAGCGCCCGCTGACCTGCCACAACCCGGTCAGGCCCGGCTTCACCAGCAGCCTGCGGCGCACGTCGGGGGCGTAGCGGGCGGTCTCCTCCGGCAGCGGCGGGCGCGGGCCGACCAGCGACATCGGACCGGCGAGCACGTTGAACAACTGCGGCAGCTCGTCGATGGAGTAGCGGCGCAGGACCGCCCCGACCCTGGTCACCCTCGGGTCCTTGCGCATCTTGAACAGCACGCCGTTGCCCTCGTTCTGCTCGGCGAGCTGGGTGACCATCCGGTGCGCGCCGGTGACCATGGTGCGGAACTTGACGATGGTGAACTCGCGGCCGTCCTTGCCGACCCGGCGCTGCTTGTAGAACACCGGCCCCCGGCTGTCGATCGCGATGGCGGCGGCCACGAACAGCATCACCGGCGCCAGCAGCGCCAGCAGCACGGCCGAGCCGACCTTGTCCATGGCGTCCTTGACCACCCGGCGGACCCCGGTGAACGAGGGCGCGCTGACCCGCAGCAGCGGCATCCCGAGCACCGCGTCCACGTGCAGCCGCGGCCCGGCGACCTCCATCAGCACCGGGGCGACGACCATCTCCGCGCCGCTGCCCTCCAGCCGCCAGGCGAGCTGCTGCAACCGCTGCGGGGTCCAGTACTGGTCGGGGGTGACGGCGACGATGCGGTAGCCGCCGCGGCGGGCGTGCGTGGCCAGGTCGCTCAGGCGGCCGATGACCGGGACGCCGTCGACGTCGGGCAGGCCGTCGCCGAGGCCGTCGGCGGTGCAGACCGCGTCCACGCGCCAGCCCAGGTGGGCCGAGCCGCGGGTGCGGGAGATCAGGTCCTGCACGGTGTCGAGGCTGCCCGCGGCCATCACCGGCAGCAGGCAGCGGCCCTCGCGCCTGCGCCGGTGCAGGAGCTGGCGCTGGGCGTAGCGGATCGGGAACAGCAGCAGCGCGGTCGCGGGCACCACCACGAACACCCACGGCCGCAGCCGGGCGATGTCGAACAGCAGCCCGCCGAGCGCGAGCACCACGGCGGCGGCGACGAACGCCCGGCCGAGCCTGCGGAACTCCTCGGCCCCCTGCCCCAGCGCGGCGCTGTTCCACGCCCGGTTGACCATCAGCGCGGCGAGCAGCACGGCGAAGGTGGTCAGCCCGACCAGGCCCACCAGCGGGCCGTCCGGGTAGGCGCGGTGCTGCACGTACCCGCCGACCCCCAGCACGCCGAGCACGACCGCCACCAGGTCACCGGCGATGACGCCCGCGCGGTACTTCGGCTCCCACCCGGCGACCGGGGGGAACGACGGCTCGCCCGCGGGCAGCCCAACGCGCGGCCCGCGGGCACGCCAGCCCCCGCTGGGCGTGGGCCGCAGTGCCGCTCGGCGGCGCGAGTACCCAACTTGGTCACGCATTGTGCATCCCCCGGTTCGGGCGATCGGGCAGGACAGGGCGGGCGAGAGGTCCCCGGTCCCCCGCCTGGTGTGATTTCCGTGGTTCGGGCCCACCGCCGCCCCCGAAGGGATCGGACATGGCCGCGATCCCTCTTTCGTTCCCCTGCACCACGCCGTTACACAGACGGTTAACGAAGAGCCCCAGGGAAAGCGCTCCCACTAACTGCAACCACCCTCAACTACACAATCCGTAGCAAACCCCGTGATGCACGCTTGACCTGATCACCCACCCCACCCCAGGTCGACCCCACCACCCACCCTGAGCACAATCGTCCATTCCAGACAGAAAATGTTGTGACGGAGCGTACAAGTCCCCCCGCCGATTTCCGTTCCCCCCGCCAACAACCCCCACCCCCACCCAATCCCGATCACTTCCACCCCTCACTCAACAAAAACCCACTCCCACAGACCACTCCGCCCCCCACCCATCCCCGAATCCCCCTCAAATACCCCCTCCACCTGCA